>NZ_CEYLVT010000070.1:0-31897 GCF_982860115.1 Moorena sp. | reverse complement strand
ACATTCAACATTCAACATTCAACATTCAACATTCAACATTCAACATTCAACATTCTTAAAGACAACCTTAAACCTTGGCCAAAAGGCCACGCTACGCGAACAACATATCAAGATGTTCTAAAAAATAGTGACGATATAAATTACAACAGAGTGTGACTTTATTTCTATGAACACTCACCAAACCCATACTCTGTAACTTATAGATACTGATTGGATCGAGCTCAACTCCCCTATCTGCTGTAACCACCTGTTTAAGAGTAGTAGCTAAATCAGGATTTGCCCTAAGTACACTTAAGTGTTGCCGCAAATAGTCACTATAAATTCCCGTAGCAGTAGCTGCTTCAGCGAGTAATTGTTCTAGGCTGATATTATGATAAGCCAAATGATAGAGAGCAAGCTGCACTAATCCCGGATGTCCCCCCACCATAGCCATCAGTTTGTCAGCAGCTTCACTATTTGACCAATGTAATCTATAAAGCTGAGCTAACTGTTGGATTTGCTGTTTGTTAAACTCGGGTAACTTAATTGGTAATCCCACATTAAACGGAGATTGGGAAGTTTCCAGAGCAACATAAATTTCTGTCGAGTAAACCACAATCACCCGAAGCTTTCGCCACACCGGTAATTGTTTAGCTTCCTCATGCCAAGAGCGCAATAATGGCAAAAAATCTTTAGCAGTTTGGGTATGCTCAAACAACCGATGGACTTCATCCATTGCCAAAACGAGGGGATGGTCTATTTTTTCTAGGATATGTTCTTGTAAGTAGGTCATACAGCTGACCTTACTGCCTAGGTCTTTATCCCAATAGTTATCGAGTTGGTGGGGAAGCTGGAGTTGGTAACTGACTTTAACACATAACCAGCGTAATAGCCGGTCTAAATTACTTATAATGGCGGTTTCGGCTTGGTTAAAATTGAGATAAACTTTGTGATATTGTTTTTCTCTTGCCTGGTCTAATATTCGCAACAGCAAAGACGTTTTCCCTGTCTGTTTTGGTCCTGTAATCCGGAGCAAACTTCCGGGTTGGTGAATGGCTTGATAGCAAAGCTCTTCAATCGGAGGACGCTCTATATAAAGGGGAGATGGTAGGGCAAGTGCTCCACTGGGAAATTCAGCAATTTTACGTAGGCATTGACGGCGGTAATATTGCTCAATTAGCTCTTGATGGTAGGGAGTAATTGGGGTTGTCTCCAGGGTGTTCCGGAAATTGGTCTTGGTGATCGTTTTGTCAAAAATGTCTCCCAGTAATCGCCACAACTTATAAGCAGTCTTTCTGAGGTATTCAGGGCCATAGTGTGCTTCGATCGCCATATCGGTATAGGTTTTTCCTTCCCAGGCTTGGTGCAATATCCATTCCTGAAGTGGAGTTAACTTGATTTTCTCAACACTTTTGAGGATGTCAAGTACCTGATCAATAGTCATCACTTACAGTTCCCCAATATCTCAAACGACACTTTAACGGTTTCTGACAAGGCAGACAATTAATTTAGGTTGATTGAGTGATTAAACTGGCTACACTTGCTAGTTGACAAATACATAATATTATGTATAGTGCTGACATGCCTATCAAATCGGTGTCTTGGGATAGTTGACAAATAACTAATTTAAAGGTAAACATTTGGTTTTAGCTAGATTGTCTAGGGAATTGGGGGTTAATTGAGTGGATTAATCAGATAAATTTCCAGCAGATTGGGTCAATAGTGTAGCCAAATCGTCAAAGCAATTGGCTACATTTTTATGTTGACTGTTGAGGGTACTATCGCCACAATGCTATATGTTGCTCCAAAAAATAGAGCTTGTCTGCTAAATCCATAGGTCGAGCGGTTGGTAGAAATAAACGAAATATATCGCTTGTTAGTGGTTTACTGTTGATGGCTAAAAGTTAGCACTCAACGGTCAACGGTCAACGACTAATAGTTTAGCGACTAATAGTTTATATTTAATTTCAACCTGTTATTTACTACAATCAATTAATAAGCAGGCCAGCTTTTGTTGCGACAATAAAAAAATCTATAATTTTCCTGGATTAATTTTACTAATTAAATATAATTTTTCAGATATTTTTGTATGAAAAAACCATTAATAATTATTTGCATTGATAATGATACATCAGTTCTAAATAGCCTAAAAAATTTTCTAAGTAAGACTTTCGTAAAAGAATATATGATTGAAAATTTTGAAGGGAGTAAAGGGGTTGTAAAGTTAGTCGAAGACTTGCGCAATGATGAGTATGAAGTGGCTTTAGTTTTGGCTGGTGCTGTTATCCCTGATCTAAAAGGGGATGACTTATTAAACATAGCTTATTTTTTCGATAACCAAACTCTCAAAATTATGCTGACGGGTGATCTGGATTTAAAAGCTACAGCCAAGGCAATTCGGTATGCAAAATTATATCGTTACCTAGGGAAGCCTTGTCCATCTGAAGACCTGAAATTGACAGTCATAGAAGCTATACATAGTTATCTTCTTGAGGAAACACTGAAGGCACAAAATCGCCAACTTCAGGAACTCAATCAGCAGTTGGAAAAAATAATCTGTGATCAAGCAGCACAGATTTCAGAATATACTACAGCACCAGAACAAGCTAATCAAGAGTGGCAGCATCTGAGTTCTATAAACCGTCAGCAAACTGTTTTAGTTGACGAACTGCTAGAGAACCAGTATCAATTGACTCAGTTCCTAGAAAGGATGCCTGTGGGTGTGGCTGTGTTTAATGATAAGGGGATACTAGAATTCCTAAATTATAAGGCGCGGCAGTTATTCGGCAAGGGAGTCGTGCCATTAACTACAGCTGAGCAAATGCCAGAGGTTTATCAACTTTATGTTGCCGGAACAAATCAGCTATACTTTGCTGAAAAATTAGTTGCTGTAAAGGCATTAAAAGGTGAAAACGCCACCCTGGATGATATGGAAATCCACCAAGGGGACAAAATTATCCCTATAGAAAGTTGGGGAACACCTATATTTAATGAATTGGGCGACATTGCCTATGCTATCGTAGCTTTTCACGATATCACCCAACGCAAAAAAGCAGAAGCAGAACACCTACGCTTGAGGCAGGAATTCTCGCAAGTCAATCAAGCTTATGCAAGCTTTGTCCCCCATCAGTTTCTCCAGTTATTGAACAAACCAAGCATTGCCGATGTCCAATTAGGGGATCATGTTCAGCAAGAGATGTCGGTGCTATTTTCCGATATTCGCTCCTTTAGCACCCTCTCGGAAAGTATGACACCCGAGGAAAATTTTGAATTTATCAATACCTATCTTTCTCGTATGGAATCTGCCATCACTGAAAATCATGGGTTTATTGATAAATACATGGGGGATGGGATTATGGCTCTGTTTAACGAAAGTGCTAATCATGCGGTCAACGCCGGAATTGCTATGCTCACATCCCTAGCTGACTATAATCAATCTCGGCAAAACTCAGGACACCCAGCCATCACCGTTGGCATTGGCATCAATACTGGTTCGTTGATGCTAGGAGCAGTGGGAGGAAAAAATCGGATGGATAGCACTGTCATCAGCGATGGGGTTAATTTAGCGTCTCGTTTAGAAGAATTAACGAAACGTTATGGGGTGCCATTATTAATGACTCACCATACTTATTGGAAGTTAGATAATCCTTTAGCTTATGCCATTCGCTTGATTGATCGGGTACCAGTCAAGGGCAAATCCGAAATGGTGACAGTTTATGAAATCTTTGATGCCGATCAACCGCAAGTGCGAGAGGGCAAGTTAATTACTCGCAGCAAATTTGAACAAGCCTTGGTGCTTTATAATCTGCGTTATTTCTCCAAGGCATCAGTTCTGTTTCAGGAATGTCTACGCCTGAATCCAGGAGATAGTGTAGCACAAATTTATCTTGGACAATGTCAACTTCATACTCGTCTCTCTGGAGTGACTAAAATCAAGCAACACTTAAAATCGAGTTGACAAAATTTTTATTATGATGTATTACACAAACCTAACAACACACTGTCGTTTTATAGTCTCGGCTTGAGTTAGAGTAAACTCCAGATAATGCAAGGCTTTTAGCTAAAGGCGCGAGAAGCCTTTAGCTAACTTGGCATCAAGTTAAAGATTCACCGTTGGATGTAGAAGATGCCAATTTTTCCAATTGCTCCTGCTGGTCTTGGCTAATGCAAGATTGAATCACTCCCTCCAAGTCTCCCTCCAGCAAAGGAGCGAGGGAATAATTTTGACCCAGTCGGTGATCGGTGACCCGATTATCTTTGTAGTTGTAGGTGCGAATTTTCTCAGAACGAGCCCCTGTACCAACTTGGGAACGCCTCATCGAGGTCACCGCTTCCTGTTGTTCCTGTAACTTGATCTCATACAGCTTAGCCCGGAGAATTTGCATGGCTCGCTCTCGGTTTTGCAGCTGAGATCGTTCTTCTGTACAAAAAATGCGAATTCCTGTAGGCTTGTGGTATAAATCAACTGCTGTTTCCACTTTGTTTACGTTCTGACCACCAGCACCACCAGAACGGGCTGTAGAAATTTCGATCTCCTTGGGGTCTATCTCCACATCCACGTCATCAACTTCTGGCATCACGGCTACCGTTGCTGTTGAGGTGTGAACTCTACCGCCAGCCTCAGTGACAGGTACTCGTTGGACTCGATGAACCCCAGCTTCAAACTTCAGCTTGCTGTAAACTTGCTCTCCCTGAATTTCTAATATCGCCTCTTTGAAGCCTCCCATATCCGCCAGAGACTCACTCAATAACTTTACTCGCCAGTTTTGACTTTCGGAATAGCGTGAGTACATCCGTACCAAGTCCCCTGCCCAGATACTTGCTTCATCGCCACCAGTTCCTGCCCGAATCTCCAGCATGATATTCTTTTCATCATTCGGGTCTTTGGGCAAGAGTAATATTTTAAGTTCTCTTTCCAGGTGCTCTAGCTTGGTCTGGAGTTCCTCAACTTCCAGAGCTGCCATTTCTTGCAATTCTGGCTCACCAGTGGATTCTTTGAGGATTTGCCTTGCTCCTGCCAAATCCTCTTGGGTTTTCTTCCAGTTGTCGTAGGTAGCAACAACTTCTTCTAGGGAGGAACGAGCTTTTGCCACTCGTTGCAACTCATTGGGGTCAGTGGCGATATCTGGATCAGCCAGACGCCTTGTTAACTCATGGTAGGTTTGCTCGACAGAGTTGAGTTTTTCCAGCAGGTAGGTTTCAGCCATGGTTTATGCGATCGCTCTCTTGAAATAGCCTCAGAAGTTAGGAAGGATGAAGTAGAAATTTATGAATTATGAAGTGGGAAGTATTAAGTGGGAAGTTTAACTCCTAACTGTTTATCAAGTTTTTAGTCAACCTTAAGTTAGCCATCGCTAAACCCATTTCATTGTTCATTCCTCCTGGTTCATCTTTTATCCTTCATCCTTCACCCTTGAACTTTAGGAGCTATTTCTTTGTCCCATCAGAGCTAGCTGTATTTTCGTCCCCATCCAGCATCCCATATTTCCGCATAAAGCGTTCAACTCGCCCTTCCGTATCAATAATTTTCTGGGTTCCTGTGTAGAAGGGATGATTCCCAGACCAAACATCTACGTGAAGTTCTGGCTGAGTTGAGCCAACGGTCATCACAACTTCCCCGTTGCAATAGACTTTGGCTTCTGGGTACCACTCTGGGTGAATATCTGGTTTTGGCATAGTTACTCCTTTGCTTTGTATTTTACTATATAATTAGCTAATTTTCCATTGCTAATTGTTAAATTCTGGTAATGATATGCCCTACCTCAAGCGCGTCGTTCGCACAGCGTGGCCAAACGCGCCCCGCGTGGCCAAAGCCTGTGCCACGCACGCTACTTGAGGTGCTATCAGCCCCTTAGCAGTCAGCTTTTCAATCCTGTCAAACTTATGAATGTGGCTTAATATTGCCCATACATTAGCTATTGTGGACAACCCTTAATCAGCTTATTTATTAGCTTATTTATTATTGCTTTTAGCTAAACGTTTATTCGGAATGGCTGATAGCTGATAGCTAAGGTCTGAATGCTTACAAATTTTTAATTACCATGTTGAATTTTAAATTAGCCAGCTGATAATTTATCGCTTCGAGTATTGGGGGGCTTTCCGAGCTTTTTTCAAGCCATATTTCTTGCGCTCTTTTGACCGTGGGTCACGAGTCAAGTAGCCTTCTATTTTAAGAGGTTGGCGGTTTTCTGGGTCTAGTTCGCACAAGGCTCTAGCCACCCCTAGACGCACAGCATCAGATTGTCCCGTTAAGCCACCACCGTGGGCATTGACTAGGATATCGTATTCATTTTCCAAACCTAAGGTTTCCAAAGGTGCTTTCAGGCTGGCTAGGTACATGGGGTTAAAGTTAAAGTAAGCGTCCCCTGGACGTTTATTAACAATCAACTGACCGCTACCGGGAACCAAACGCACTCTAGCAACTGATGACTTACGACGACCAGTTCCCCAGTAAACAGCGCGACCTGCTTGTTCTTCTGCTTGCATTGGTTTTAGCCTCCTGGAATTGTTTTAATTGTTAGTTCTTGGGGTTGTTGTGCTTCATGGGGATGGGTCTGACCAGTGTAAACTTTCAGCTTCTTGAAAAGTTGGCGACCCAGAGAGTTTTTAGGTAGCATACCCTTGACAGCTTTCTCGATAATTCTTTCGGGTATACGTGCTTGCAATTCGGCAAAGGTTTCTGTCTTCATACCGCCAGGACGACCGGAATGGCGGCGGTATAGTTTTTGGTCCCGTTTTCTGCCAGTTACCATAACTTTTTCGGCATTGACAACAATCACGAAGTCACCAGTATCCATGTGGGGAGTGTAAGTAGGTTTGTTCTTCCCCCGCAGAATGATGGCTATTTCACTGGCTAGTCGTCCTAGACGCTGGTTGGTGGCGTCTACAACGTACCACTTTTTTTCGATTGAGTCTTTAGTTGGTATGTGGGTTTTTTCCATCGGTTCAATCAATATCAGGTTTACGGTTGGGTTGAAAGGTTGTTCGCTTAGCTTGGCCTTTTGGCCCACGCTTCACAGGTTGTTCTAGCCCAAGGAGCCCTTGTCGGTTAGTAGGTTGACAGTAAAAATTGAATGTTACTTATCTATAGAGGTAGCCTTCAGGCTTTTTACCTGTCACCTTCACCCCCTCTTCAACCTTGTTACGTGTAGTCTTCAACCCGTCAATTGAGGTAATATAAATTTGGGTTGCGCATCATACCATATTTCTCGGGGAAAGGGGCATTCTGGGTAGCCAACCCTTAGCAAGCACAAGCCTTTTGCTGGGGAAGCGTGTTTCACCTTGTCCCGCTGTTGGTTAACCCAGATGTCAGTAAACTGTTCTGGGGTTAGCTTCCCTATTCCCACTTGTACTAGCATTCCTACCAACAGACGGACCATACCATATAGAAATCCGTTAGCTTGAATTTCTATATGAATAAATGGTCCATTGCGGTAACATTCAGCTGCTTGCACATTTACCCAGGAATGCGATCGCCCCGAGTTGCTTCGGTGAAAGGCTGCCAAGTGATGCTTACCCAGCAATGGTTTTAAGGCTGCCTGGATCAGGGATTCATCAAGGGGAGCTTGATAATAGTGCCAACAAAAGGGTTGCACAAACAAGTTAGGGCAGGCGTCGGTATAGATTGTGTATCGATAACGACGCCAGATGGCACTAAACCGAGCATGCCAGTCTGGTGATACTAATGCTGATGCTCGCACTAAGATATCCTCTGGCAGTCTACTATTGAGTATCGCTGCCCAGCGATGGGCTGGTATGGGACCTGTGGCATTAAAATGAGCGACTTGGGCAGCAGCGTGAACCCCTGTATCAGTACGACCAGCACCATATAGGGTTATGGCTCGCTGTTGCACGGTGGACAGAACTGTTTCGATTTCCGACTGAACACTGCGATGCTTTGGTTGTCGCTGCCAGCCATAAAAGTTATTACCCAGGTATTGAATAACCAGGGCAATGCGCTGGATAGCTTTAGCATCGTTGGCAGACATCATGGATTAACGATTAACAATTGACATTTTTAATGGTTAATTGCTTTAATAGCTAATTGCCTCAGACTAGTTCAATAATAGATATTTCAGCATTATCACCACGACGCCGCACCGTGCGCAGAATTCGGGTATATCCACCGTTGCGATCGCCATATCGGTCCTTCACTCCAGCAAAGAGGGAGTGAACTAACTTTTTGTCGTACAGATAGGCAATTGCCCTACGTCGGGATGCCAAGGAGCCATCCTTGGCCAGGGTAATGATTCGCTCCACCTCCGAACGAATGGCTTTTGCCCGAGCTTTAGTGGTAGTGATTCGACCATGACGCAGTAATTCAGTGGTCAGGGATCTCATCAGAGCCCGACGTTGATCTGCTGGCTTGCCCAGTTTTGGCACACGACGCCCGTGACGCATTTTTTAGCTTCCTCCTTTTTTTTGAACAAAATTTGCCTTTATTCCTAGGGTTTAGACTAGCTAGTTGCTAATTCTCCAGTCCCTTAAGTTTAATTGTTGTGGTTAAGTCTTAGCGGATTTTTCGTGGGGCAGTGTAATTCCTAGACGTCGTTGCAGAGCTTCAATTACTTCTTCAGCCGACTTTTGACCAAAGTTTTTGATTTCTAGGAGGTCTTCCTGACTATAATCGAGCAAATCGGATACAGAATTTATCTGTGCTCGTTTCAGGCAGTTGTAAGCCCGAACCGAGAGTTGTAATTCTTCGATCGGGATTTGGCTGGTCGGATCGTCATCATCACCATAATCATCTTTAATAGATTCGAGATTAATATCCTTGAGAGGATTGAACAGATCCACGAGGGTACCAGCCGCTTGAGATAGAGCTTCTTGGGGAGTTATACTACCATTGGTCCAGACCTCTAAGGTTAAGCGGTCCTTTTCCAGAGCACCATCAATGCGAGTATTCTCAACGCTGTAATTTACTTTAGTCACCGGCATGAACACAGAGTCAATCTGGAGGAAATCTACCGCTGTTGATTCATCATGCCCCCGTTCCACAGAGCGATATCCTGTACCTTTTTCGATGCGGAACTCCATTTCCAGCTTAGCCCCTTCTGCTAAGGTAGCAACATACTGACCTGGAGCAATAATTTCCACCTCCGAGGGCAAATCAAACTGAGCAGCTCTCACAGTGGATGGCCCAGTAATCATCACTCGACCTATCTGAGGTTGAGAGGTGTAGCTTTTGAGGACAACTTCCTTCATATTCAGCATAATTTCCAGGACATCCTCTCTGACTCCCTCAATTGTGGCAAACTCATTGTTTACCCCAGCAATCCGGACAGCGGTCACTGCTGCCCCTTCTAGGTTGGACAGCAAAACTCGTCTGAGGGCGTTGCCAACCGTTGTGCCTTGACCACGTTCGAGAGGCTCTAGGACAAATCTGCTATACTGACTTTGGTTCTTCAGTGTTTTGGATTCTACACACTCAATCTGAAACTGCGCCACAGAGTGACCTCCCTCTATTCATAAGACCCCTTTAACCGAATACAGGTTGAAGGGATAGTAAGCCAAAGGGTCAAAAGGGTAAGAAGTTCGTATTGGACCTCCTCCTTTCAAGCTACTTTCCTTTCAACCTAACGGTTGCAAAAAATATACTCTTATACTCGACGCCGTTTGGGTGGACGGCAGCCGTTATGAGGAATTGGAGTTACATCCCTGATTAGGGTGATTTCCAGTCCGGCTCCTTGCAGGGCCCGAATAGCGGTTTCTCGACCTGCTCCTGGTCCACTCACCATCACTTCCACCTGACGCATACCTTGGTCTATGGCTCGTCGGGCAGCACTGTCAGCAGCGGTCTGAGCAGCAAAGGGAGTTCCTTTTTTTGCCCCCTTAAATCCACTAGAGCCAGCTGAAGCCCAAGAGACTACATCCCCTTTGGTGTCAGAAATGGTGACGATAGTATTATTGAACGTAGACTGGATGTATGCTATTCCATTTGGTACATTGCGTTTCTGCTTTTTTGTACCACCTTTTTTAGTTGGTCGCGCCATGTCACTTGACTTTACTCTATAGGTGATTAATTATCTTGGGGTTGAGTAACCTGAACAATTTTGTCGAAAGTCTTTTGTCGAAAGTCTTTTGTCCAAAGTGACTAACAGAAGGTCTCCTGACAGTTACTTTTGACGAATGACCAATGACCAAAAACCTGGGGTGGATAGTTGGGCTGACTAGAGCTATTACTTCTTAGCCGGTGCTTTTTTCTTTCCAGCGATAGTCACTCGTCTACCGCGACGGGTACGGGCATTAGTGCGGGTTCGCTGTCCTCTCACGGGGAGTCCCATGCGATGACGACGTCCGCGATAGGTACCAATATCTACTAGGCGCTTGATGTTCATTGACTGCCAGCGCCTTAAATCCCCTTCCACCTGATAATTTTTTTCGACAGCTGCTCTGAGGGCAGCCACATCAGCATCGGTCAAATCCTTAACCCTTGTATCTGGGTTAACTCCTGTTGCTGCTAAAATGTCTTTAGACCGCGACAGACCGATTCCATAAATGTAGGTCAGACCTATTTCTACACGTTTATCGCGAGGTAGGTCTACACTGGCAATGCGAGCCACGCTTGCTTCTCCCTTGACTGAAGTTTTGTGCTACAAATTAAATGTATGGATTAAGTGTATGGATTTGAGATTTATCCCTGACGCTGTTTGTGCTTGGGATTGGGGCAAATTACCATAACTCGACCGTGGCGTTTAATTACGCGGCACTTCTCACACATTTTTCGGACAGATGGTCTAACTTTCATGTCTTTTTTTTCTGGACATAATGCAGTTGGTTATTATATCTTTTTTTTTGTTGACTTGTCAAATTTAACTTATTTTTAATAAAACAGAAGTCGCTGCTAGTTTTACTTTTTACGCAGGCGGTAGGTAATCCTGCCTTTGGTTAAATCGTAGGGGGTTAGTTCAACTTTGACCCGGTCTCCAGGCAGAATTTTGATGTAATTCCGACGGATTTTACCGGAAATATGAGCTAGGACATTAAAGCCATTGTCCAAGTCAACCCGGAACATGGCATTCGGCAGGGATTCAGTCACCGTGCCTTCCATTTCAATTAAGTCTTGTTTAGCCAAAGTGTTTTAACCTCAATACAAATATGCCCCTATGTTCTAAATTTAGATTATTTAATTCAGGGAGTCTTAACATATTTTATCAAATCCCAAATTATACCAACTAAAGGAATTTACCACCAAATTTGGAGTAGCGGGGTCAGGGAAGCATTTTTCCCATGGGCTAGCTCGAGGCATAGGTTACACCGGTCGAACCATTATAAGAACCATTATTAGTCTAAGTATTAGGCTAATGGTATTAGGTATTAGCTACAAGAAGGTCAGATGATAGCTTCCATGGCCTAGGCAGGGGGGTTTCCGACTTTCTGCTGAACCGGCTTAGCCTAAAAGCATTAGCCTAGAACCTGTTTAATCGACTCGGTGACTTCCTCTAAGGAGAGATCACCATTAATAGATTTTAAAGCGGAGTGTTCTTGGTAAAACTTCACCAAAGGAGCTGTTTGAAGGTTATAGACCTCAAGACGTGTGCGGATAGTTTCCTCATTATCATCTGTACGTCCCTCCTTACGACCCCTTTCCAATAGTCTGTCGATCAAAACCTGATCTGGAACTTCCAGGTTGATGGCACCATCAAAAGTTTGGTCAAGCTCCTGCAACAGGTCATTCAAGAAATGGGCTTGGCTGACGTTACGGGGAAAACCGTCTAAAATCCAACCTTTTTGAGCATCGGGTTGATTTAGGCGATCGCGGATTAGATCTATGAGCAACTCGTCAGGCACCAATTCTCCTTTATCCATATAGGACTGAGCTTTTTGACCCAGGAGGGTTTGAGCACTTACAGCTCCCCGCAAAATTTCCCCGGTGGAAATGTGAGGAATCCCTAGTTGTTCAGCCACAATTTTGGCTTGAGTTCCTTTACCTGCTCCTGGAGGTCCTAAAAAGATTAATCTCTTCATGTGTCATGTGTCATGGGTAATGTGTCAGTTGGTTTTTGTCCTAGGCAATGAACAACAACCAACTGACCCGAAAATTTGAGGCTCATCCACCTAAAAAAGCTGCTGCGCCCATTGCCCAATCGCTTTACTGCTTGACCATACCTTCGTAACGCTGGGAAATCACGTAGGTTTGAATTTGCTTAGCTGTATCGATGGCAACCCCGACCAAAATCAGCAACGATGTGGCACCTAATCCCCTAAATGTGGTTACACCAGTGGCGCTTTCGACTGCAGTTGGTACTACAGCTACCAGTCCTAGGAAAATTGCTCCTAATAAGGTCAGTCGGTTCAAAACTCTCTCTATATATTCACTCGTAGCCCTTCCTGGTCGAATACCAGGGATACTCGCCCCCATTTTCTTCAAATTCTGGGACATATCTACTGGGTTTATAATCAGGGAGGCGTAGAAGTAGCTAAAGAACAAAATCAAGACTAAATAGACAGCAACATAGACCCAAGGAGTTTGACCATTGGGGTTGAGATAATTGGCAATCTGGATTAGGACTTGATTGATTGAGCCTAACAATCCATTGCTATTATCGCCACTAGTTATCCCAGCTAGAGATGTGGGTAGGATTAAGACGGCTGAGGCAAAGATAATTGGCATCACGCCACCTTGGTTTAGCCTTAGGGGCAAATAATTTTTCCGCTCCCGGTAAAGGCGCTTACCAACTTGACGTCTGGCCGTAATAATCGGAATTCGTCGGCTTCCTTCTTGCACAAATACAATACCGACAATCATGACTAGGAAAACTAACAGCAGCACAATTACCTTACCCACTGTTTCTCGACCACCGGTCTGAGCCAGTTCAATGGTTTGACCCAAGGTGCGGGGCAAAACAGCAACAATATTGACAAAAATCAATAGTGAAGCTCCGTTGCCAATACCTCGTTCTGTAATTAACTCTGATAGCCACATCACAAACATAGAGCCAGCCGTGAGGGCAAGTACAGTTTCAAACACAAAGAATGCGCCTGGTTCAACAGCAAAGCGCTGTGCCCACAAGGATAAGCCAATACTTTGAATCACAGACCAGCCTAGGGCAACATAACGGGTAATCTGACCGATTTTTCGACGCCCTGCTTCACCTTCATTTTTCTGCAAATTTTCTAAAGAAGGAATTGCTGCCGTTAGAAGTTGTAGGATAATCGAAGCATTAATATAAGGCAAAATTCCCAAGGCAAAAATCCCTAGGGCGGAAAAACCACCACCAGAGAAAAAGTCCAAAAGACCGACAAACGGGCTATTCTGGAGTTCTGCTGAAAATCTGGCTCGATCAATTCCTGGTACAGGAAGAAAGACACCCAAGCGGGCTAAAATTAACAAACCAACGGTGACAAGCAGCCGACCTCTAAGGCCAGCCGCTTGAGCCATTTGCATAAACGTCTCTTGAGCAGTTGGGGCTTTGTCTCGACTGACAGTCATTTAAGGTACCTCTTGAAGATACAGGAGCATAAGGGCTAAAGGGGTTACTTAGCTATAACTTCCCAGCTGCCACCAGCCGCCTCGATTTTTTGGCGGGCACCACTTGTAAAGGCAGCAGCTTTTATAGTGAGTGGCACATTCAGCTCGCCATCACCGAGTAGTTTCAATGGACCATCATTGGTGGTGACTAAACCTGTCTCCAACAAGGATTCCAAAGTTACCTCAGTATTGGCGGGAAGTGATGCCAACTTACCTACGTTGATTGTAGTGTAATGTTTGGGGTTAATGACCGTAAAGTGTTTTAACTTGGGGATACGGCGATATAAGGGCATCTGACCCCCTTCAAAACCAGGTCTTGTCCCTCGACCTGAACGGGATTTTTGACCACGCATTCCAAAACCGCAGCTAGCCCCTTGACCAGCAGCAATGCCACGACCTACACGGCGTCGGCGCTTTTTGGAGCCTTGTTTGGGGACTGCATCATTGATTCTCATCGTTTTTTGTTAAGGATAAAAATTTTTTTTTGAAGATTGACGGTTTACCGTCAGCCGTCAATCTTTAGCCGATTACTTTTATTTCTAGCTACTTGGTTTTTAATTTATGCATAGATTTGTTCAAGGGGAATGTCCCGTTCTTGAGCAACCTCTGAAAATGTGCGCAGGGAATCAAGAGAGTTGATTGCGGCTCTAGCATTATTGAGGGGGTTATTGGAACCAAGCTGTTTAGCTAAGACATTTTTAACTCCAGCTAACTCAAGTACTGTGCGCACAGCACCACCAGCAATCACACCAGTTCCGGGAGCAGCAGGTCGCATGATCACTTTGGCTCCCACAGCCCTACCTCCAGATGGGTGAGGAATGGAATTAGTTTTGGTTAAGGGTACATCAATGAGTTGCTTTTTGGCATCAGCAACTCCTTTACGGACAGCACCAATTACATCACTGGCTTTGCCTACACCAACCCCCACCTGACCTTTTTCATTACCTACAACTACGATGGCGCGGAAGCTCAATTTTTTGCCCCCTTTGACCACCTTACTAACGCGGCGGATTTGGATAACCCGCTCTTGCCAATTACTGTCTTTTTCTTTAGAGCGGTTGCTTTTTCTACGATTTGCCATAGTTCGCTATAGATTAAATCATGATAGTAATTACTCAAAGATTAGCTAATTTATTGTTGCTAATTTTTAACTGTTGATTGAAATTTTAAGTTTTCAATTTTCAACCAGTATTTACTAAAAATCTAGTCCTGCTTCACGAGCAGCTTCTGCTAAAGCTTTGACACGACCATGATATAGGTAGCCCCCACGGTCAAAGACCACTTTCTTGAGACCTTTTTCTAGTGCTCGTTGGGCAACCAACTGACCCACTTTAGCTGAGGCTTCACAGGTGGCTCCAGATTTGAGTTCAGATCTTAGAGCTGGTTCTAACGTTGAAGCTGCCACTATGGTATGTTGCTGATTGTCATCGATAACTTGCACATAAATGTGCTCATTAGAGCGAAATACAGCTAATCTTGGGCGTTCAGCAGTACCACTGACTTTCCGGCGTACCCGCCTATGTCTGTGTCGTATAGATTCTTTTCGAGTAAGTTTCATAGTTTACTTCTTACCTGCTTTACCAGCTTTACGTCTGACTATTTCACCGGCATATCGAATGCCTTTACCTTTATAGACTTCTGGGGGTCGAACTGCACGAATTTTTGCAGCTGTGTTGCCTACAACTTCTTTGTTGATGCCACTCACAATGACGTTGGTGTTGTTTTCAACTTTGACTTCAATCCCCTCAGGAGGAACGATCTCCACTGGCTGGCTGTAACCAACGTTTAAAATTAGATTTCGACCTTTCACTTGAGCTCGATAACCGACTCCCTGAATGTCCAAACGTTTTTCAAAGCCTTTGGAGACTCCCTCAATCATGTTGGCCACGAGAGTGCGAGACAAACCATGACTTTCACGGGCGGTTCGGGTTTCTTCGCGCCGGGAAACCTCTACAGTTTCACCAACTTGCTCAGCTTTAATTGTATCTGGCAAAACCCAATCCAGTTCACCTTTGGAACCTTTGACCTTCACCTGTTGACCGTCTATTGTTACAGTAACTTTACTGGGAATTGGTATAGGGCGCTTGCCAATACGTGACATAAAATTATCCTCCTAACTAAAGAAGTATGAAATATAAAGTATGAAGTATGAAGTATGAACTATGTCATGAATTGGTTAATCAGCTAATCCGATCAATCCTAGGTTGTTATCGGACCGTTTGGCATATACTGAGCTGATTATTGCTCGAACTGATGCTCTAATCTACTGCTCTAATCTACAGGGGCTTTCAGCTGATAGCTGGCAAGCCAAGATTTTTAAGTAGCGAGTCAGCTGACAGCTCTTAGTAGATCCTTCATCCTTCATCCTTCATCCTTTACCATACGTAACACAGAACTTCACCACCAATTCCCCGACGCCTTGCTTCCCGGTCGGTCATGATGCCATTAGAAGTAGAGATAATAGCAATCCCAATTCCTCCCAAGACTCTTGGCAGTTCTTTACGGTTGGAGTAAACTCGCAATCCCGGTTTACTCACTCGCTTCAGGGATCTGATAATTGGTTTGCGATTGTTGCCCTTGTATTTTAGGGAAACAACTAAGTATTTTTTGACCCCTTCGCCTGCTTCCTCAAAATCAGTAATAAAGCCTTCTTCTTTGAGTACTTGGGCAATCGCCCGGGTCATTTTAGTTGATTGTACATTTGTTGTTTGATGCCGAACCAAGCAGGCATTTCTAATGCGGGTCAGCATATCTGCAATTGTGTCGTTTGCCGGCATTGTTCCTTCCTATGATTACAGGCTTATTTATCCCGGAAAGGCATTCCCATCTCTTTGAGTAAGGCGCGACCTTCTTCGTCAGTTTTGGCAGTGGTGACTATGGTAATATCCATACCACGAATCTGATCGATACTGTCGTAGTCTACTTCTGGAAAAATGAGTTGCTCTCGCACCCCAAGAGTGTAGTTACCACGACCGTCAAAGCTTCTAGGGCTAAGACCCCGAAAGTCCCGAATTCTTGGCAGGGCTAAGTTAATTAGCCGCTCTAGAAAGGAGTACATACGCTCTGAACGGAGGGTAACCGTGACACCAACAGGCATCCCGGCACGGATTTTAAAACCCGCGATCGCTTGTTTTGCTCGTGTGACCACCGGTTTTTGACCGGTGATGATGGCAATTTCGCTTACCGACGATTCCAGAGCCTTGGCATTTTGAGATGCCTCTCCTAATCCTCGGTTAAGACTAACTTTGACTAATTTCGGTACTTGATGAATGTTTTTGTAACCGAATTGCTCTTTTAATTTGGGGACTATTGTTTCCTGGTATAGGATTTTTAACCCTTTTGTCATAGTTTTTTTCCTTTGAGTTCCCTGGGCTTGGTCAGGGCAATTGTCATTAGTTATTAGTCATTGGTCATTGACTATTAGCCATTAGTAACTGCCAAGAGTAATTTTTTTGTTACTTTTTTGATTACTGAGGACTAAGGATTAAGCACTAGGGACTAATTAGTCAATAATCTCACCAGTTTTTTTGAGCATCCGCACCTTACGACCATCGTCGGTAAAGGTATAGCAGATGCGGCTAGCAATTTTTTCTTTATTCGAGTAAAGCATGACGTTGGAGCTATGGATTGGAGATTCAAACGTAGCAATTTGACCTTTCTCACCTTCTTGTTGAGGCTTGACATGCTTAGTTTTGACGTTAACTCCTTTGACTACTACCTTGCTAATTTTGGGTAGCGTCCGCAAAATTTCTCCAATTTTGCCTTTATCTCGACCGGCAATCACTTGTACCGTGTCGCCCTTTTTAACGTGCATTTTGTAGCGTAATGGGGTATCAGTTTTTGCCTTCTTGCTTGTACCTACCATCAGAGTACCTCCGGAGCAAGGGATATAATTTTTGTGAAGTTTTTCTCTCGCAGTTCCCGTGCTACAGGGCCAAAAACCCGGGTACCTCTGGGATTGCCATCTGGGTTTATGATTACTGCTGCGTTGTCATCAAAGCGAATACTCATACCGCTTTCCCGACGTAGCCCCTTGCGGGTGCGCACAATCACAGCCCTAACTACATCTGACTTTTTGACCCCCATATTTGGAATGGCATCCTTGACCACACCAATAATTACATCACCCACACCACCGTAGCGCCGATTTCCTGCACCAATAACGCGGATGCACATTATTTTTCTGGCTCCACTGTTGTCAGCAACGTTTAGGTAGCTCTCTTGTTGAATCATCAGTGTTCCTCCTTTAATAGAGTAATCAGTTATGAGTTAAACGAGTTATGAGTTAAACCTTGGGTTTGTTTCCAATTCCGAAAGGATTTTATTCCGAGAGCTCACGCACATTTGTAGGTCGTGGAGAACCCACATCGACTAGGGTTAACTCGCTATTTTGAGGAACTACTGACGATTTCAGCGACCATCCAGCGTTTGGTACGACTCAGTGGTCGTGTTTCTCTAATCCGAACGCGATCGCCTTCTTTACATTTATTTTCCTCATCATGAGCTTTGTATCGCTTGGTACGCACAACAATTTTGCCGTACTTTGGGTGGGGAGACCTATTTTCAATAGCCACCACCACAGTTTTGTTCATTTTGTCGCTGACCACTAGGCCAACTCTCTCTTTTGCTGCCATACTATTCCTTATGCTTCTGATTCTGATTGTGGGGTATCACTTTGTTCTGATTGTGCGGTATCACTTTGTGAGGTATCTGTTGATTCTTTCTGTTTAGCGAGTTGGCGTTCTCGTTCTACTGTCATTAGCTGAGCGATTCGGTGCTTAAGATGCTTAAACTGGTGAGGTTTTTCTAAGCGTTTGGTTGCCTTTTGCAGGCGCAAGTCAAACAACTGACGCTTAGCTGCTAAGATTTCCTGCTCTAGTTCGGCATCGCTCAGGCTTCTAGCATCTTCTATCTTGGGCAGAGCCATAGCTTATACCTTTTCCCCTTCACGAGAAATGAACTTCAATTTAATGGGAAATTTGTTAGCCGCCAGACGCATGGCTTCCCGAGCAACCTCTTCGCTTACCCCAGCGATTTCATAGATAATCCGACCGGGTTTAACTACTGCTACCCAAAACTCTGGGGAACCTTTTCCGGAACCCATACGAGTTTCTGCTGGACGCATGGTGACTGGTTTATCTGGGAAAATTCTAATCCAGATTTTGCCACCACGACGAACGTAGCGCGTCATTGCCCGACGACCTGCTTCGATTTGGCGGGAGGTAATCCAAGCTGGTTCTGTGGCTTGCAGGGCATAATCACCAAAGTTAATGGTACTGCCACGAGTGGCCATACCCTTCATTCGTCCCCGGTGCTGTTTGCGATATTTTGTTCTTTTTGGACTTAACATAATTTGTTCTTTGTTAATTGAAAATCGAAAATTGAAAACTGACAATTAACAAGCAAGCAATTTTCAAAATACTAGTGAGTCATGACTAGTCATTTGAGCGGTCTTCAAACTGCTGGCGGCGTTTTGGCTGACGGCGACGAGGTTGAGCTGTGTTAGGGGTAGGCTTTTCTTCTTGACCAGGAATCACTTCCCCTTTGAACACCCAAACTTTAATCCCCAAAATTCCATAAATGGTTTGGGCCGTTTTGTAGGAATAATCAATATTTGCCCGGAGGGTATGGAGGGGCACTCGTCCTTCACGAGTCCACTCGGTTCGGGCAATTTCAGCTCCATTTAACCGACCACCTACCTGAACTTTAATGCCTTGGACATCAGCCCGCTGAGCCCGCTGAATTGCTTGACGAACCACTCGTCTGAAGGAAACTCGGCGCTCTAGCTGTTGGGCAATGTACTCGGCAATTAGGGTAGCATCTGCATCCACCCGTGATACTTCCACGACATTGATGCGAATCTGACGATTGTTGCCCAGGGCTTTTTGCAGACCGACACGCAAAGACTCAATACCACTGCCACCACGACCAACAACTACCCCAGGTCTAGCTGTATGAATTTCTAAATCAATCTGGTCAGCTTTGCGCTCAATCCGGATGTCGGAAATTCCAGCATTATTGAGGTTTTTGTCAACATATTGTCTGATTTGGTAATCTTCCTGCAACAGAAGCGGATAACGCTTTGAGTCGGCAAACCAGCGAGAGCGATGCTCTTGCGTGATACCTAGCCGAAAACCAATTGGATGTATTTTCTGTCCCACTGTTCTTTTCTTTCCCTATTATCGAGCCATAGCGCTATTAGTGTTCACCCTTGGTAATGCTCAATCAACTCACTAACTAATCATCTACTTCTGGAGAAACAGCCACCGTGATATGACAGGTTGGCTTGCGAATCTGATAAGCACGACCTTGAGCTCTTGGTCGATACCGCTTCAAGCTTGGTCCCATATCCGCAAAAGCTTTAGTGATGTATAAGCTAGCTGGGTCAATCCCTGCATTGTGTTCAGCATTGGCAACAGCGGAGCGTAGTACTTTCAAGACTGGTTGACAAGCCCGGTAGGGCATGAATTCCAGAATGATCAGAGCTTCCCGATAGGAACGCCCCCGAATTTGGTCAAGTACTCGCCTCACTTTACTTGGAGACATCCGAATGTAGCGTGCGATCGCTTTAGTTTCTGCTGTAGTGTCTATCGCCATCGTTCCATCATTTGCTTTCTTTATAGCTACTAACTACTGAACTAATCACTTTAACGACGGGCCTTACCATCCTTAACATGTCCCCGAAATGTTCGAGTCGGGGCAAATTCGCCCAGCTTATGACCTACCATCTGCTCATTGATAAAAACTGGTACATGTGTCCGCCCGTTATGAACAGCAATGGTGTGACCAACCATCTGCGGCACAATGGTCGAGGCTCTTGACCAGGTTTTAATCACCTGTTTTTCGCCTTTAGCATTCAAGGTTTCAATCTTAGTCAGAAGACTATCGGCTATAAAAGGACCTTTTTTTAATGAACGACCCATAATTCAACGCTCGTTAGTTTTTAGTTTTTAGTTGGTAGTTAATAGTTGCTAGTTGGTAGTTAGTAACTGCTAGTTACAACCTTTAACCTGCTAACTTTAACGTTCAACTCCTTAAGAATCGCGACCACCGCGCCCTCGCTTAGAGGATTTCCGCCTACGCCGGACAATTAAAGAACTACTTTGCTTTTTGACCTTACGAGTTTTGGCTCCCAAGGCTGGTTTACCCCAGGGGGTCACTGGACCACTTCTACCAATAGGAGCTCTACCCTCACCACCGCCATGGGGGTGATCTACCGGGTTCATTACACTGCCCCGTACTTGGGGACGACGGCCTCTATGTCGATTGCGACCAGCTTTACCTAAACTCAAGTTTCTCGCTTCAACATTACCGACCTGTCCAATAGTGGCGTAGCATTCTTTACGCAACATCCTGACTTCACTAGACGGCAGCTTTAGGGTGACATAGTCACCTTCTTTTGCTTGCACTTGAGCAGTTGCTCCGGCAGCACGAACAATCTGTGCTCCTCGCCCTGGGATCAGTTCAACGTTATGCACGTTGGTGCCTAAGGGAATATCCTTTAGGGGCAAGGCATTGCCTATTTCGATGGGAGAGTCAGGCCCAGATATAATGGAGGACCCCACTTCCAAACCCACAGGATGCAGGATATATCGCTTTTCACCATCTTGATAGTAGAGCAGCGCAATCCTAGCATTGCGATTGGGGTCATACTCAATTGCTGCCACTTTTGCCGGAATATTGTGCTTATCCCGGCGGAAGTCAATTACCCTGTATAGACGCTTATGTCCGCCACCGCGATGGCGACAGGTAATGACACCGCGATTATTGCGACCTTTTTTACGATGCTTAGACTTGGTTAGGGATTTTTCTGGCTCAGTCCGAGTAATCTCAGCGAAGTCTGAGACAGTACCCTGACGAGTGCCTGGGGTGTATGGTCGATAGCTACGGATGCCCATAACAAGTATTTTTTACTTAGTTTGTCTTGACTAGTTTGTCTTGACTAGTTTGTCTTAACAATTGACAATCTACCAATTGGCAATTAACCAAATTAAGAATTAGCAATTAGCAATTAGCAAGTTTTATACGTCTGGGAATAGAGTAATCGAATCTCCTGGAGCTAGGGTAACAATCGCCCGTTTGTACTGGGTCTTGTAACCTACAAATTTTCCCACTCGACGCTTTTTCCGTGGCGGACGTAGGGTATTTACTGCCACCACTTTTACTTCAAAAAGACTTTCAATCGCGGCTCTAATTTGTGGCTTTGTCGCTTTGATAATCACATCAAAGACATACTTGTTCTGCTCCATCAGTAGGGTCGCCTTCTCAGTCACAATTGGGCGAATCACCAAATCAGCAAGGTCACGGGGGTTATACTCCGTCATTGTAAACCTCCTGAATTTTGGCAAGAGCTGTGTTAGTTGTCACGATTTTATCAGCGTCAAGGATATCATAGATATTCAAGTTGGTGGCATAAATCAACTTGACATTTGCTAGGTTACGGACTGACAAATAAACCTTTTCTTCTGGCTGAGCTAGGATTAGGAGAACTTTTGACTCAGGATCAATTCCCCACCGAACAATTGCTGCCACCACATCCTTGGTCTTGGGTCGTGGTAGTTGTTCAACAAATTCCTCTACCACAATCAAATCCTCTGCTCGACTCATAAACGCTGTTCTTAGAGCCAAGCGACGCTCTTTGCGGTTCATTTTCTGGCTATAGTCTCTGGGTTTCGGACCAAAGATCACACCACCACCACGCCATAGGGGTGAACGATTAGAACCAGCACGAGCACGACCGGTTCCCTTTTGTCGCCAAGGTTTGCGTCCTCCACCTCTAACTTCGGAACGAGTTTTTGTACAAGCATTGCCTTGACGAGCATTGGCCATTTGTCTAACCAGTGACCGGTGAACAATGTGGGCAGCGTTTTCTTCTTTGGCAACTCGCATCTGGAGTGTTGCCTGCCCTACTTCTTCCCCTTGCCAGTTTCGCACTGAACAATCTACCATTTGTTCTCTCCTTCTTAGCGAGCAAGCGTTTAGCAATTAGCTGTTAGCTTTTAAGCACTCAGGGGGTGCTAGTTTTAAAAATAAACAGTTACATATACATCAGGCTTACACCTAACGATGAGGGAGCTAATTGCTTTTTCCTTGTGACTAACGTCCGACTTTATTAGTGGGTGCAATGCTCAAGAGTGTCCCTGGTTTACCAGGAACTGCACCTTTAATCACTAGCAAATTGCGCTCTGCATCTATCTTGACTACCTCAAGTTTGCGAATTGTCACCTTGGTACCGCCGTAACGACCAGCCATTTTCTTACCTGGATAGGTACGACCAGGGGTTGTCCCTGCTCCAGTGGAACCTGGGAGGCGGTGGTTTTTGGAACCATGAGCCATCGGTCCTCGCCTGAAGTTGTGACGTTTCTGATAACCCGCAAACCCGCGACCAATGCTTTTACCGCTGACATCGACAATTTGACCAATACTGAACATATCGGTATTGACTGGCTGACCCAGTTCAAAATTACTGGTATCATCCACGCGGTACTCACGTAGGTGGCGTAAGGGTGGGGCGCTGGACTTAGCCAAGTGTCCTATTTCAGGCTTATTAATTGCCTTAGGCTTGACTTGGTCATAACCAATTTGAATGGCATTGTAGCCATCGGTTTGGTTGGTTTTTATTTGGGTCACAGTGCATGGCCCAGCTTTTACGACGGTTACAGGAATCGCTCTTCCTTCATCATCGAACACTTGGGTCATACCGAGTTTGGTACCGAGGATACCGACAGACACTGGTTTCTCCTTTGTAGACATTGCAGCAGTCTGGCAGCAGGGATATTCAAGAACCTGAATTCCCTTTGTGCCACAAACCTGGTCATTATCAACCGGGTTACTATTTATAGTGGATAAACCTCTCCTCAAAAAATAAGCAGAGAGCCCACTTTTATCTAGCTCGGCATGAGGGTCGAGCTAGATTCTCGTTCAATTGCGTTTACTGGTCAGAAAAGGCTATTAAACTCGCCTGACTTCGCTGGGACTTAAGTTGTTAATCACTCAGTATCCCTTGATCCACGAAAGTGTAAGCACTTATTGACCCAAAGTAGACCCAAGAACTGATTGGAGTTGTTTAAACCTAACTGTCTTTGACCTACTTTAGCCCTGATGCCAAAACAAACACATGATATGCTGTGTATATTGTCTTGCCTCGAACCTACTTCTCAGCCCACAGCACACGCAGCTATTCAGTTGCTGAGGAAGCAACTGTCATAATGCCACTATTATATAGTATATAGTATTTCACTAAAGGTGTCTAGTTAGTTTGAGAATTAGTTTGACCAAAATTTGCTTGCTGTATGGATTTATGTGAAATCGGGGGATTCGGAGCTCGCGCGTATGCGTTCGCTAGCCAACGCCCTTCGGGCTAATCGCATCGTCTCGCGCACCAGATCATTCACTCCTCATCCCATTCCCCAGACAACAACACACAATCCCCCACCTGCAATACTCCAGCTTCATCCACCGGATTATAAAGTTTTCCTTGTCTACGCAACGCCTGAACCATCACATTGTATTGATGCTGGAGATCAATTGGCTTCATACCGACCAAACTTGAATTCTCTACCAAAGTTACCCAATGCTTAGATCCCTCACTAAGGAAACTGCGACTTTCGAACCAGTCTCTAAACGCTGCTAATTCTTCCGGTTCCCCAACAACTAGCAATCGATCCCCTGAACGCAACGTCATCTTACCTTGTGGGTAGTGGACAATATCATTACCTTGTTGAATTGTCAAAACTGTTACCCCAGTCACGTTACGGATATCTGCTGCTGCCAGAGTTACCCAATCTAGACGGGAAGTTTGACTCAAAGTCACCCACTCACTGTGGAGTTCTTCAGCAACATCAGTGATCTCTTGCTGCTTTGAATAGGTAGCTTGTTCAGGTCGTACACTCAAATAGCGGTCTTGGTGAATCCGATTGATCACCGACTGAATCATCCCTTGGGTTTCTCCCAGTGCGACTAGCACATGGGCTCCCATTTCCAATGCTGCCTCAAATTCTGGTTGCACTACTTCCCGCGCCCCTAACTGGGTGAGTAGGTCAATTTCGCTATTTTTGTGAGAACGAGCCACAATATCCAGTCCTGGGGCAAACTTGAGGGCACGTTTGAGCAACAAGCGGGTACTGCCAGGATCGGGTAGGGCAATGGCTAGGGCTTTAGCTTTTTCTAGATGGGCTTTTTCTAACACCAGTTCCGAGTGAGCATCCCCAAACATATAGGGAATTTTTTCATGCCTTAATCGTTGAATAGCAGCTTCGCTATTTTCAATCACTAGTACCTCATGCCCTTGATTGCGCAGGATGTTGACCAGTACTCGCCCTACTCGTCCATAGCCAGCCACTACCACATGATTACAAATCGTTTCTGGAATTGACAAAGCTTTAGTGCCCTGAAACTGACGCAGGTAGTTTTTCAGAAACGGCAGATTTACCAGGTGGTCTGCTATTCGGGGAGACCATCTCAGCCACATGGGTGTCAGGACTAGGGTAATGGCTGTGGTTCCGACCAGGAGTAAATACTGATCCCTAGTGATAAATCCTAACTCAAAGCCAACCACTGCTAATACAAAGGAAAATTCTCCAATTTGATTGAGACCAAAACTAACAATAAAAGCAGTTTTAAAGGAATATCCAAATTTCAGTACAATCGGTAGAATAATGGCTGCTTTACCCCCCATCACTAACATCACTAAACCGATAATTATGCCGAAGTTTTCGAGCAGCACTTCCGGCTCAATGAGCATTCCTATGGATGCAAAAAATAGACATACAAAGGTGTCTTTAAGGGGGATTATTTTGGCAACTGCTTGGTCAGCATAATCAATTTCAGCCATCATTAATCCTGCCACAAATGCTCCCATCTCAACGGATAGACCAAGTCCAGCAGTAATCAAAGCAATCCCTAAACACAGGGCAATTACTGTGATGAGAAATAACTCACTGTTTTCAGTGCGGGCAATATATTTAATGAGATGGGGAATTATCCAGCGACCGGCGGCTAGAGCAGCAGCTAGAAACACCAACGCTTTGAGTAAAGCAACAACTAAAGCTGAGCCAATATCTGAGGGCTGCTGAAGGGCGGGGATGACGGCTAACATCAGACCTAAACTAAGGTCTTGAGCAATCAAAATTGCCAGCATCACTTGACCATGAAGGGTATTGGTTTCTCCTCTCTCCATCAGGGTTTTAAGAACTACTGAGGTGGAGGAAAGGGAGATGATGAATCCGAGCATTATTCCCGGAGTAAATCCATCAACCCAACCAAATCCATTGGCTAAAACTGCAACTAGGGTAATAGTGAGACTAATTTGCAGTAAACTCCCTTTCAGGACAATATCTTTAAATCGTTTAAGCTGGGCTAGAGAAAATTCTACCCCATAGGTGAATAACAAAAAAACAATCCCAATTTCAGCTAGGGATTTGACTTGTTCTAATTCGCCTACGAGTTTAAGACCAAACGGACCAACCAATAAACCACTGGCTAAATAGCCTAAAAGTACAGGTTGACGTAGCCGATTGGCAAGGTAGCCTCCCAAAGCAGAAGCCCCTAGAACTGTGGTTAGATCCAGAATTAAATTGTGTCCTGAGGCCATGATTAGGAATGGGTAATCGGTTATTTGGTCACAGGCTTCATACCTGGGGGTTTGCCCTTGTGCCCTGATTTTTTTGTAACCTAGCCACTTGAACTAAGCAACTTGGGGATCAAGGAGTTGGTAAGGAAGGCTCAAAGTACTCTACCCACCTGATAATTTTTTCAGTTATCTTATGACGGTAGAGATTTCCAAGAACTATGGCTTTAGAACAGTGTAACGTTTGTGGGTCTTTAACCAGCACCAATGATGAAATTTGCCTAAGTTGTGGTTATCCAGCTAAAGGTCGGCCAAAGTTAGTTTTTTTCAAGTGGACTGCTATCGGTGTTGCTGTAGTATTTGGTCTATTTCTCCTACTAGGGGTCATTAACAGAGTGGAGCAACACCTCAACTCTCAACCTTCGACACAGATAGACCGATAAGATAGGGTTGGGTTATCGGTCTATCTGTGTATAAGCTTTCGCCGTGCCAGCGCGCAGCAGACACAGCGCGCAGCAAACACAGATGCACTTAGTTAGAAGTCGGGGGAGTAATCAGACCATTAGCTGCGCCAAATAGATTGATGGGATTTTTGCCATCGGTAATCAAAACACTCTGGATACCAAGTGCTTCTAGAAGTCTTGCCTGCATTTCCGGACCTGCTTGTGCGATCGCTTGAATGGTTTGAGGACCAATTGCTTCTACTTTCTGTCGGTATTCTTCACTCTTAATGTGAGCCATACGCTCAGCTTTGGCAATCTCTAGGTTATTCAAGGCTTGTTGATGGGCTAATTCAGCTTCCTGACGTGCTTTGAGTTGAGCTAACTCGATTTCATTGCGAATCCGAGCCGCCTCGGCGTCTTGCTGAGCCAAGTTAACTGCTAATTGTCCTTGAATCTGAGCCGCTTCAGCCTTAGCTCTTGCTTCTGCTGTTGCCTGACCTGTAGACTCAATGGCTATATTTTCTGCTTGTAATTCTAGAAGTTTTTTCCGTTCTGCTTCTGCTGCACTTTGATCCAAAATTACTTGCCTTTCCAACCTGGCTTTCGCTTCTTGCTCAATCCGTTCCGCATCTTGCCGTGCAGCAGCTTCTTGAGCATCAGTGGTAATTTGAATCGCTAGCTGCACTGACTTTTGCAAGCTCCTTAAGGTTTCTTCATCCACTGGCTCCACTGACTGAATGTCAATATTGGTAATTACTAGGTTATTGGCTCGGAAACGAAATTCATCTCGAATATGACCTTCTTCATCAGTGCCAAACACCGCCAGTCGGATAATCCGGGCTGAATTGCGGTGAAATTCATCAAATTTTTCCCCTGCTACAGCACCCCGCACTCGGGATGCGATCGCTTTACAAGTATCTCCCACAAAATCAGGTACTTGAAACAGTCTGGCTGCAGTTTGTTCATCGTGTCTGTCCACATCAAAGTACCAGTTATAGGACAGTTGTAGCTGCAATCTGGTATGGTCTGCTGTCTCTACGGTAAAGATATCGGTCATAAAATCAGGACCGAGTAATAAGGCTAAGGATTTGATGACATTAGGTCGTTTGGGCTTGCTACCTGACAAAGAAAGTACCGTAAAGGCTTCATCTGGTTCGAGCATTACCAAGTCCGGTCCAAATACAGTTCTGGCAGTTCTGTTTTTATAATCATGGAGCTGCACAGCAGCATTTTGAGGAATATGAAACACAACTGCTCTAGTCTTATCCCGTTGGGATAGACGTTGGCGTACTCCTGATTTTTGCTCGGACTGATCGCCTCCAGCTACAGAATGCTGACCACGTCCAGACAATGGGTCTATTTTTTGCATCAACAGTTCCTCAACTACCGATGGCAGTTCTTTTTCCCAAAGCTTCTCATAGGGAGTGAGCATATAAGCCTGAGGACCACCATTCTTATCAAGGGGAATGGCTTGACGCTTCTCAACCACTTCCACTTCCACAGGGGGAATATAATCTTGTGGCCCAGCAATCATCCACAAATCCCCTGGTTGATGAGTAATGACCTGCTCACCTTCGCCCTCATTAAACGCTTCTTTGGCTCGAAGCAACAGTGCTTCGAGCTCACTGAGAACATAGATGTTTTGAATCCCATTCTCCAAGGACTCACCAGGATGCAAGAAAAATGATGTTCTGCCCTGGCGAATCTCTCGCATACCCAGCTGAGGTTTACCAGACTCATCAATCGGGTCAAGCATAATACACCATTCGTGATCGCTGAGGGTAGTAATCGTGACTTCTCCCACTACATCTTCATAAACATCGGGAATATGAATTTCTGCATCTTCAAAGGTGACCAACCATTCATCTCCAGCTTTACGCTGACGACCAAAAATATCAGTAAAGGTGCGTTTAGCTTTCAGATGTAATGCTTTTTGTTCTGTCAAAATGTAAGCATTAATAATGCCAATTACTTCTTCATCCACACCAGGTAAATAGGCTCCTTCTTCTCTAACCAGCCATTCTTCACCTGCTCTACGTCTATTGCTTTGACGATCGGTGCAATTCTGCCGTGCTAACAGGTGTAAGGCTTGGTTAGGTTTAATCACCTCAGCTGTCACTGTCTCAACTACTTCCACCTCCACTCGGGGAATATAAGTTCCAGGTCCTTCAAACAGCCATTCATCACCTGCTAAACGGTTAATTGTTTCAGTCTGGGTTTCTCCATCAACTATTCTCGTAACCGTATCGGTAAAATCCCGAATTGCTCTCAGACGCAGTGCTTGATTGGTCTCGACTACTGCCAGTTGGGTGACATCCCCTACTAGTTTCTCGTTTGGATAAAGGGGAAACGGATCTTGGGCGAAACGAATTTCGAGATCACCATAGCGCAGTCGAATTTGACCATGTTGATCAGCAATGGGTTGACCGTCTTCATCCCGGAGTAATGGATTAGCAACCACACAATAATACCGAGGCGGCACAATAATCATCGGTTCAGGTTTTAAGATCAGCCGCTCGTGATCCCGAAGAGTAATGGTTTGAGGACCAACCTCCAGTCGGGTAACACCAGTGTTGTTGTCTAGCACATGAATAAACTGTTGGGGCTTGATGCGAATCACTTCACTAGTTGTTCTAGGCACTTCTATTTTCTTCTCTGTTTTACGCTCAGTTGTAGTCATAGTTTGGGTCTAATCGAAATAGATTACTAAGTTGCATTCATAGGTAGTAAGTCGTCAGACACAATTAAAGTTGACTGATAGGATAAAGGCATAGGTAATGGCAAACTAAGACCATAAATGGGTTGAGCAACGTTAAGGGTTTCAACACAGTTGACAGCATTTATGTTCAGGTAATTAGATCAGGTCTTATGCCTATATAAATCCCAAGTCAGTTGTGAGCATAATTGTTTTACCAAGGGAGCTTCGGATCAGAAAGTCTCACGATTTATGTCGGATTGCTATAGTTCATGGTTTATCCCTAAAGCCTAATCAACAATCAACTATTTTGTAACCTGACAGCAAAGGAAGTCGCTATAAAACTAACCTAACCTTTCTTTTTCTGTTCTGCCAAAACCACCCAAACTCGTTATGACTACGTTGAGTTGATTGAGTTGGTAGCAACTTCATCAAACCCGTGGGGTAGGAGATGCGATTGCTTATTGGAACATTAACGATGAGGCATGAGGCCACCTTATATTAGGCTTGATAGCATTAAGTACTAACAACTAGTAAGCATTAATTATTAACCCAACTCCTAAAAATCCTAATAATTTATTTTACGTTATAATCAGGATGATTACTATCTAAGATTAAACAAATAAGGGACATACTCATGAATCGTGATGAATTGCTAAAACGCTACGAAGCCGGTGAAAGAGATTTTTCTGGTATTAATTTGAAAAAGGCTAACTTAAAAAGTACTAACCTCAAGGGTGTTTGTCTAAATTATGCGGACTTGAGTAATGCTGATTTAGAGGAAGCAACTTGGGATGATGTGGATCTAAGTCATGCTAACTTGAGGAATGCTTACCTATACGAAACCACTATCGAAAATTCCAACTTCACTAAGGCTAACTTGAGTCATCTAGTAGCGTCTGAATCAACCTTGGAAAACTGCGACTTTAGTGGTACTGATCTGAGTTATGGTGATTTATCTGTAATCTATATAGCTGGTAGTAAGCTCAGGGATGCCAATTTCAGTTATGCTACCTTATGTGAGGTTTACCTAGGTGATTCTGACCTGAGCAATGCTAACTTCAGTTATTCCCGTATGCTAGGGGTTGATGGCTGGAAAAAAGCTGACCTTAATAGTATAAATTTAACCAAAGCTATCTATACGTCATACACTGAGTTTCCCACTGGATTTAACCCATCAAAAGCAGGAGCAATCTTTATTTGTTCAGAGGCTGACTTAAGCGGTTTGGACTTAAAAAATATCAACCTAGGTTATGAGGAAATGTCTGGCGCTAACCTTAGTCATGCTAATTTGAGTGGTGCAAGACTCTATAATAGTAACTTGAGAGCCGCCAACCTAAGTTATGCCAATTTAGAAGGTGTTGACTTTCATGATGCTGATTTGAGTGAGGCTAATTTGAGCCATGCTAATCTTAAAAAGGCTAAATTAGCTAAGGCTGATTTAAATGATGCTATTTTCTGTAACACTATTATGCCTAATGGCAGGATTAGAAATAATAATTGTTAGCTAGATCAATACCTTCAACCATCAGGAGTTTTCCATCAAAAGCTACATACTTCCAGGCAATCGAGCATATATCTAGCCGCATCTACAAATACCATATCCAGATACTGAAACTGATCCGGATGCAGCTGGGAGCGCAACTCATCCCAAGCCTGTTCATCCTGAATATCTTCATCCCTAAATCCTGCCTCCAGCACTGCGGTATACCTAGCATCAATCCCCAGATGCTTAGCCACTATGTGTAAATAGTCCTGCTCAGTAGGGTCAATTTCCCCATCCGCCGCTGACATATCATAAGCAAAGCACAACAGGAGTAGCTTCTCAGCATCGCTTAAAGGCTTAGTCAAGGTTAACCATTCGGGGCAATTAGACGCAGTAGGGTTCCGCTTAACTTGCCGAAGCAGAAGTCCGATTAAAAACGGCCCCAATTGACGCAAATCATCCTCCTCGGGAGGCGTTAAGCGGTCAATGGTTTTTGCCAGCAGCTGTGTTTCTTCTTCTACCACTTGACCATCTGCCAACATTACTTCCAAAGAAATAGTCACCAAGGCTACCAAAAAAATCATGGTTGGTGTAATATCTAGGACACTGAGTTGCCTTCCCACCAGACCAGACAAGTATTCAACAACTTGCTGATTTACCAGTCGGATACCTAGAGCCTCAAACTGTTCTGGTTGCAGCTTTGATTGCAACTCCTCCCAAACCGACTGATCTGGAAACTCCTCACCCTTGAACCAAGCTTCCATCAGCACTGGGTAGCGGGAGTCAATGCCTAGGGAATTTGAGGCTAGCTGTAAATACTCGCTTTCATTGGGGTCAATCGTCCCATCCACCGCTGACATGGCATAGCAAAAGTTAAGCAGCAAAATTCGCTCTGACTCAGACAGGGAAGTAGTTAGCTTTAACCACTGCTGAGGATTTTGATAAACCGGATTCTTCTCTAGTCCAGAAAGCAAACGCTGCACCAATTGACGGACATCCCTCTGGGGGGGTACTAATCGCTCAATGGTTTTGTCTAGTAGCTGCTTCTCTTCGTCCTGTACAACGCCATCAGCATACATGACTCCCATCCCAAGGGTTACTAGGGCAGCTAAAAACCTCACAGGCGGTGTTATATTGTCTTGAGTGAGGTTTCGTCCGGTTAGGTGGGACAAAAGTTCAATAGTCATTTTTTAGTTAGCTATTAGGTTTTAGGTTTTAGGTTTTAGGTTTTAGGTTTTAGGTTTTAGGTTTTAGG
>NZ_CEYLVT010000069.1:31066-32827 GCF_982860115.1 Moorena sp. | reverse complement strand
CCTATCCCTATCCCTATCCCTACCTATCAATGTATCCCTATCCCTACCTATCCCTATCCCTACCTATCCCTACCTATCCCCGCGCCCCCGCCCCATCTCCCTATCTCCCCCATCTCCCTATCATCATCGCTAGCAGGCATAAATAAAATTGGTATAATGGTTAAGGGATTGGCACAAATTCATACTCCAAACTAGAACTATTACTTGGTTCAATTGTCACCAAATTGACCGGTTGATAGCGATCGCCTGATGGAAAAAAACGAATCGGAGCAGCAGCACCTCTAGCAAAAAAGTTCGGTGCTGAAAGTTCCTGTTGAACTCCGGTGCGAGTAGGATTACGTCTAATCGCCGCACTTAGGGCTTGGACAGCATCATAAGCCATAGCTGTGCGCCAGTTAACATCAATACCCCAAAGCTGATCAGCGGTTTTGGGAAATTCCGAGCGAGGGTTGGCTACGGGATGCCAGGGTAATGCTACTACCATCCCTTCAGCATCTTTACCTGCTACTGTCAATGTCTTAGTACTGTAAACTTGATTTCCCGCCAAAATCACTAATTGTTGACCCAAACTATTGCGGTGTTTGCTATTGAGCTTAACCACATTTAGTACCTGATCAAGGCTGCTAGAATCAGCACCTAACATCAGCACTTGAGCACCGCGATTAATCGCTTCTTTAAAGCTTTTAGCAGCACTAAAATTTTTCTCAGACACATCAAACTCACTAACTACTCGTCCTCCTTTCAAGAAGACAGCGGTTACAAACTCTGATTTAAGAGACTGACTAGACTCACTTTGAGAATTGTATAAAACAGCAACATTATGCTGCTTGAGGTCTTGCAGCATGTGTTTAGCTAATGCTCTACCTGCCAGGAAATCATTCGGGACAGTACGAAAAAAAAAGTCGCTAATTCCTGATAACTTTACTGAGGTACTAATGGGAGAAATTGTTACCAATTTACCAGAGTCATAGATATCTGCTGTCGCTTGGGTCACCTTACTTGTGAAATTACCAACAACTGCCAAAATCTCTGGATTACTCACCAACTTTGATGCTAATTTTTTTGCCACCTTTGGATTATTATCATCATTAGCGATCAGTACTTTGAGAGGAATACCTTTAATTCCACCAGCTTGATTGATTTCCTGTTGAGCTTGAGCCACACCCCGAAGTATATCTTTGGCAGTATTTAAGTCATCACTAATGGACACAACAGCAGCAATGGTGTGAGAGGGTTTGTCCCTAATACGAGCGTTATTAAGGTAGATGAGAGCTTCTGGATCATCACGGTGGAGGTCTAAGGATTCGGTGAATTTAACCACTGCCTCGTCGTAATTAACAGCAGTAACCGCTTCTACTCCTAGCTGTTTTTCCAGTGTTGTTGAATCAGAAAATAAAATATGGTCTCCCCGACTAAGGTAATTTGGTATGGTTGCTTTCTCTGAAGATGTATTTTTCGATACCAGCATAGATAAGGGAGATGTGGTCACTTTAAACCACCACAGACACCCAGATACCAAAGCTAAGGAGATCATCAATGATAGCCCAAGAAGCTTAGTTTCGTTGTTCTGATACATACGTTATTGCTAATTTTTATACAGGCCAACCCTGTTGATTACCCGGACTAATGCTTAATACTAATTTGTTTTGTAATCTTTCAAGGTAATTGATGAGTGGAATGGTTGATGCTTAACGGTTGACAGTTGAAGGTCAACGAAAAACCATCAACGGCGCTTGAAGTAGTGACCCTGTAGAATACAAC
>NZ_CEYLVT010000069.1:0-30966 GCF_982860115.1 Moorena sp. | reverse complement strand
TCAATACAACTCAATACAACTCAATACAACTCAATACAACTCAATACAACTCAATACAACTCAATGCAACTAGTTAACAAAAGCCCTTGTTGGATACTCCTGGTTAGTAAATAACTTATGGAAATAACTTATGGAAATAACTTATGGTACAAGATTTGACCACTGATTAGGTGACAAAATGGCAAAAATATTTATCAGTCCTGATTTCTTGGTTCTGATTCCTTAATCCTTAGTTGTTAGTCAACTCGACTGTTGCCATTGCTGAATAGGGTTTGGGTACTCAAATCGAGTTAGGTCAGTTACCGATTACCTATTACTGATTACCTATTACTGATTACCTATTACCCTCAATCATTCCAGAATTGGGCAACGCTCTTATTTCTATGTTGCCCCGTTTCTACTTGCTAGGAATCGGCACAAAGTCATAACCAAAGCTGGAACGATTACCTGGTTCAATCTTGACAAGCTGGACAGTCTGGTTGCGATCGCCTGATGGTAAAAACCGAATTTTGCTGGATACTCCTTGGGGCTGAAACCCTGATCCGGATAGGGCGTTTTGCACACCGGAACGGCTTGGCTGCTGTTTTAGGGCTGCGATTAAAGCTTGAGTAGCATCGTAAGTCAAGGCAGTGCGCCAGTTCACATCTGCACCCCATAATTTAGTGGCGGCTTGGGGAAAGGGGGAATTTGGAGCGCCCAAAATATGCCAGGGGACTGCCAACACCATACGACGCGCATCCTTACCACCGATTTGCAAGGTCTTGGGTTTGTAAAGACTATCCCCTGCTAGCATCGGTAAACGCCCATCATTGACCTGCACTACTAGTAAGGCTTGGTTAAGGGTGGCGGAATTGGGTGCTAATATCAACACTTCTGCACCATTGTCGATCGCCTGTTTGACATCAACACCAGCATTAAAGTTAGGTTTAGCAAAGTCAAACTCTGCCACTACCTCGCCACCATCAGCAAACAGGGCAGTGGTAAATGCATCAGCAAGAGATTGGCTGTAGTTGCTCCGGGAATTAAAAAAGACAGCTGCTTTGCGTACATTTAATTGATTGAGCATGTAGCGAGATAGGGCGCTACCAAAAAAGCGATCGCTAGGGATAGTCCGAAAGACATAATTACCCAGTCTTGAAATAGTTACTGAGGTACTAGTCGGAGAAATCACCACCAACTGATTCTCTTGATAAACCTCTGCGGCTGCTAGGGTGACCTCACTGCTAAAATGACCAATAACGCCCAAAACATCTGGATTATCCACAAAAGCTTTTGCTATTTTTTTAGCAACCTTGGTATCATTGTCATCATTAGCAATCAGCACCTTCAATGGTATATTATTAATGCCACCCCTAGCATTGATTTCCTGTTGGGCTTGGGCAACACCCCGTAACATTTCTTTGGCTGCATTTACCTCTACACCAATAGGTATTGAGATGGCAATTGTATAAGACTTAGATGTACCGATCCGAGCATTATTGAGGTAAATCAAAGCTTCTGGATCATTTTTCTTAGCTTTAAGGGATGCCTCCAATAAAGAAGCCGCTTTACCATAATTCCCAGAAGCAAATGCTTTGACTGCTGCCTTTTTTGCTGGTGTTACCTCTGTTGATATTAAGGTCCTATCTCCGGCACTAAGGTGCTCTGCTATGATTATCTGAGGCTTAATGTTTGTAGTTTTTGGGGTTACCTTAGCCTTAGGTTCATCTAGCTCAGTAAATGGCAGTGTGATGATCTGACTTTTCTGAAGCCACCATAACCCTCCCAACACCATAGCTACCGTAATCACCATCGATAGCAAAAGAACACTCGTTTCGTTTTTCATCGGACATAAGTTCCGTTGTCAGTTACCCGCCATCATTCCATTAATCAGCAACGCCCTGCCCTATAGTCTTCGAGATAACAGTTGATAAACCAGGCGGAAAAGTGCCGTCACAGCGATCGCTGCTGCTGCAGCTAGAACTGATATTATGATAACTAACTGGATTGGCTGCTTGACTCGCAGCACCGGGAAAAGTATCAACAGTCCCAAGCTGATGCCTCCAATAATCACTAGGTCAATTTTTTCAATAAACCTGCGATATTGAGCATAAATTAGCCCTCCCAAACTCATTCCCCATAAAAGCATACCCAGTGGGTTGGAGGAGACCAGCGTAGCAAAAGCAGTTGCCGCAAGGAATAATAAAGCTCCCTCAAATCCAGTAAACGCAGCTGCCCCTAGTACCTCAAGTAGAGAAAAGTTTGATTTGACCGATTTGGATAGGGATGAGTGGTATTGTGGTTGCCTGGTTTGGGGCCCGGAGGGTGGAGATACTGGTAAAACTGATCCATGAGGGGGTTTAGGGTAAGTCTTATCAATGTTTAAACTATTTATGGTATCAAGAACCTCCTGAGCAGACTGAAAGCGTTGATGGGGCATTGGCATAAGTAGTCGATTGAAAATACTCTCAAGTTCATTGCTGATTTGGATATAACTTCTCCAGTTCCATTCATGGGTAACAGGTTCGTAGAGTTCATTGGGTTCTCTGGCAGTCATCAAAACCATCACAGTCACTGCCAGAGCATACAAATCCGTTGACGGGTAAATTTGAGAACCGGTCATTTGCTCCGGTGGTGCAAATCCGATGGAATAAATACCAGTAGACCTCGCCGCTGTTGATCCTGGGTTTACCTGTTGCTTAACTGCACCAAAGTCTAATAGATACAGAAGCCCATTGCGATCGCGCATAATATTGGAAGGCTTGATATCGCGATGAATGGAGCCATTGTCATGGACAAATTGGAGGACTTTGAGAATTTCTGTTAACACTTCTATGGCTTTGGCTTCAGAGAATGCTCCTAAGCTGTTGAGTTCTTCCTCCAAGTTTTGTCCATCAATATATTCTTGTACCAGATAGAAAAACTGGTCTTCTTTACCCGGTTTCAGACTCGGCACCGTTAACGGAAAGTAGGCATACAAATCGGGGATTTGGGGGTGACGCCTGCCCAATTTCTCTAAAACCGTTGCCTCCCGCTCAAACAATCTGTGGGCAGTTTGTAGTTCCCTCTGGCTAATTCTCCCAGACGGTTGGAACTGCTTAACGACACATTGACGCAAGGTAGGGGTATAGCGATCGCGTGCTAGAAATGCCGCTCCAAATCCTCCTTTGCGCAGCAGTTGGGAGGGAATGTAGCGACTTGCTACAATCAGGGGCATACCACAGCTATTACAGTACCTTTGCTCGGTGGTGGTTAGAGTGGTTCGGTTATCTAGATCATCAAAGTAATTATGGGGATTTGGGCAGCCAGGACGGGTGCAGAAAATTTCCATGTTTTAGAGGATCACTACGAAAGACAAGGCGCTACCAGGCATCTACTTTACTCTACTAGAGTCTATTTATCTCCCTCAATCAAGGGTTAGGCATTTGTACATTAGTTCTATAGTTTAAATCTATATTTCTATCCAAATGCTAATGTTCATTCCTTGCTACCGCTTCGCGCTTCGCTCAGGTATCAGAGGTTGGACGTCAGCTGACAAGCTCTAGCAAGTCGCTGGTTGTTGTGTTTATTTTAGTCGTTAGCTAATATTAAACACACGCCATTTTGAAGAAGCCCCTGGAATTTTCTGCATTACTGATCAGATCTTCTCCTGGGCAGCGGGATAAATCCCGTCACTTGTTTTCAGCCTTGTCTTGATGCAATAGCGAGTGGGGGTCCCCCCCAAGACCGCACCGGTAGTCGCTCATGGGGGGGACCCCCTTTGGCGGCGCTACCTCGCTGCATCGCTTTCAACCCCCGGCTTATCTAGTGGGGGCTATCCACTTCTAGATTTTTAGGATTAGTTACCATCCCTGATAGTGCCAAGGATTGCCCGTGCGATGCTACTGAGCCAAACAAGGGCAAAATCTGCCTACAGAAGGCTTCTGTTGCTTTGGAAAGGTAACGATTGGGGTTAATCACCAAAGACAATACCCGTTTAACCACTACTCCCTCTATTTTTGCCCTGTGTAGCACCCCCATTTGTAATTCTTTTTCAATAGCTGTAATCGATACAAACGCAGCTCCTAGTCCTGACTGTACTGCATTCTTAATCGCTTCAATGGAGTTAAGTTCCATCTCCACCTTAAACCGTTTAGCATCAATGCCACTGCGACCTAATACCTGGTCAATTACCTTACGGATGGTGGATTGGGAGTCCAAGGCAATAAACTGTAACTTATACAGGTCCTCTTTTTGGATCTTCTCCAAATTAGCCATGGCATGAAATGCGGGCAAGATTAGTACTAGCTCATCTTCAGCATAAGGACTAATAGTCAAGGTTTCCTGAAGTTCTGGGGGAACTTCACCACCAATAATGGCTAAATCCACTAGTCCATTGGCTACACCCCAGGAAGTGCGGCGAGTGGAGTGAACCTGTAATTGTACTGTCACCTCAGGATAGCGTTGTCGGAACATGCCAAGCATCCGAGGTAGTAGATAGGTTCCGGTAGTTTGAGATGCACCAATAATTAAGGTCCCACCTTGGAGACTTTGTAAGTCGTCAATGGCTCGGCAGGTTTCCTGGCATAGAGCTAGAATTTTTTCCCCATAGTCCAACAGCAGGTGTCCAGCTTCGGTCAGTTGGGCACGGCGTCCACCCCTGTCAAATAACGGCACCTCTAACTGTCGCTCTAAATTTTGCACTTGCAGGCTGATAGCAGGTTGGCTTACGTATAAACTATCAGCAGCACGCTTGAAACTTCCCTCAGTAGCGATCGCTTTGAGTATACGGAGTTGATCGAGAGAAAAAGGTAGGTCAGACATAGGGCTAAACCATCAACAGAAAGGAGCGAGCTGAAATCGACACTAACATAACCAGGACTCAAATTATTGCTCTTTTTTGCTATAATAGAGCGTTATTTCCCATCTATCACCCTTGCCTATGGTATTTCCAAATTGGCTGAGTGTCAGCCACTTTGTCATGTTTGGGTTGCTATTGACTTTTGCGATCGCTCATAGTGGTTTAGCCGCCCTACGTTCCTGGGGTGAACAAAGAATTGGTCCAAGGCTTTATCGTATTGTCTTTGCTTTAGTGAGTCTTCCGCTAGCAGTTGTATTAATTATTTACTTTTTGAACCATCGGTATGATGGTCTACAGTTGTGGATCCTTCAGGACATGCCAGGCATGAAATCATTAGTATGGGTGCTTTCAGGGATTTCGTTCTTGTTTCTTTATCCAGCTACGTTTAATTTATTGGAAATTGCTGCAATTCAAAAGCCCCAAGTCCATCTATATGAGTCTGGTATTATGCGGGTCACCAGGCATCCCCAAATGGTAGGACAAGTAATATGGTGTATTGCCCATACCCTATGGATTGGTAGCACCTTTACCCTATTGACCTCCGTGGGATTAATTCTCCACCATTTTTTCGCTGTGTGGCATGGAGACCGCCGGTTGTTGGCACGGCATGGAGAAGGCTTTTGTGCACTCAAAGCTCGCACTTCCGTAATCCCTTTTTTGGCAATTATCCAGGGACGTCAATTCCTGAAATGGCAAGAATTTGTTCGTCCGGCATACTTAGGAGTCATCGGTTTTACTGGGCTGTTGTGGTGGGTACATCCCCTCATGATTACAGCTATAGCCCAAGTAAATTGGTAATTAGGACATTTCTGTTGCTCAGATGATCCCGATTCGATGTAGCATGATCCCAAACAAATGTAAAAACCCTTATATTTCAAAAAATCATGGTATTGTCTGTTGATGAACGGACGTTTTCAAAAACAGTTTTAGACTCTTCCACGCCAGTTATCGTTGATTTCTGGGCTCCCTGGTGTGGAGTGTGCCGGTTTGTTCACCCCATACTTGAGGAATTCCAAGCTCAAGGAAGCAATTATGTCAAGGTTGTCAGAGTAAACGCCGATAACAATCTCAAGCTTGCCAATACCTATCGCCTCAAGACCCTACCGACATTGCTGTTCTTTGAACAAGGTCAGTTGGTCTCACGAATAGAAGGTTTCCAAGGTCGGGGTGAGCTGCTCAGGGAAATTGCCAGGGTGATCAAACCACACTGCCAAGACCCAGGTTTGACCAAAGAGTTGGATAAAATGCAGCGCGAAGGGTTGAAAGCTTTTTCGGTCAATATCCCATCAAGAGAAATTCTAGGTCTTAGGTCTTAGGTCTTAGGTCTTAGGTGCAAGAGGGGAATGGTACACAAGGAAAGCTGTTGACACCCGACCTGCTTTACCCGGCGCTAGCGAACTGGGTCAGAACACCCTTAGCCATTCAACCTAAAAGTCTAGAACCTTAACTGAATCTAATTAGCGAGCCTTAACCTAATTAGCCGTTGAATTGGTCATCGGTAACCAGGTTGTGGCTTTACTTTTTCCCATGACCAATTACCGATTACCAATTACTAATTGGTTTCTGACTCTTGTGCCTGAGCTGTACCTGTGAATTTATAAACGCTTAATTATACCACTTTAATGCCTGGTAATGGGCAATTGATCCGTAACGATAAGATAAATTTTTGTTAACTAAATTTTTTTTATTATTTTCATCAACTATTCCGATTATCTAATGATAGTGACCCATTTTGATGAGATTTTTTGTGATAAAGCTTACTAAAAAAGTTAAGATTTGTATCAGATATGAGACCTTAGTGGCCTATTCACCGGATGGCGGCTGTTGGTAGTAGTCACCGTAAGCCAATGCCGACAGTGAGTCCATGGTCTAGGCTGCTATAGTGCAGTTGAGATTAAAGCGTCTGGCCTTCTACAGACAAACAAAAAGAAAAACTTTAGACATCAGCGGTTAACAGTTTGCCAAAATAGTAACGAAATCTGAAGTAGGCTGTCTTAAATGGAACCGCTTTATCAATATGCCTGGCTAATCCCAGTGTTTCCCTTGGCAGGGGCAATGCTGGTTGGTCTGGGGCTAATTTCCTTCAATAGAGCAACGAACCGTCTGCGGCAGCTGTTAGCTGTATTGATTGTCTCCTTCTTGGGGGCGTCCATGGTGTTCTCCTTTGCTATACTCTGGAGTCAATTTCATGGTCATGAACCCTATCAACGCACCCTGGAGTGGGCTGCTGCTGGCAATTTTCACCTCATGATGGGCTATACCATCGATCACTTAACCGCACTGATGCTGGTAGTGGTGACCACCGTAGCTTTTCTGGTCATGATTTATACCGATGGCTACATGGCTCATGACCCCGGTTATGTGCGCTTCTATGCTTATTTAAGCTTGTTTAGTTCCTCTATGCTCGGTTTGGTGGTTTCTGCCAACCTGTTGCAAGTTTATATTTTCTGGGAACTGGTGGGAATGTGTTCCTACCTGCTAATTGGATTCTGGTATGACCGTAAGGCAGCAGCAGATGCTTGTCAAAAAGCCTTCGTTACTAACCGTGTCGGAGACTTTGGTCTGCTGTTAGGCATGTTGGGACTCTACTGGGCCACTGGCACCTTCGACTTTGATGTCATGGGAGCCAATCTGGAAACCTTTGTGGAATCCGGTTACCTGGGTGCAGGCATGGCAGCTGTGTTCGCTGTCTTAGTGTTTCTCGGTCCGGTGGCTAAATCCGCCCAATTTCCCCTCCACGTTTGGCTTCCCGATGCTATGGAAGGCCCAACCCCGATCTCTGCCCTAATTCACGCCGCAACCATGGTAGCTGCTGGGGTGTTTTTGATTGCCAGGATGTACCCCGTGTTTGAAGGGATTCCAGTCGCCATGACTGTGATTGCCTGGACGGGAGCATTTACCGCTTTCTTAGGGGCAACCATTGCCATTACTCAAAATGATATTAAGAAAGGGTTAGCCTATTCGACTATGTCTCAATTGGGTTATATGGTAATGGCAATGGGCATTGGAGCCTATGGTGCTGGCTTATTTCACCTGATGACCCACGCTTATTTCAAAGCCATGCTGTTCCTCTGCTCTGGGTCAGTAATTCACGGTATGGAAGCTGTGGTTGGCCATGACCCGATTTTAGCTCAGGATATGCGGTTAATGGGAGGCTTGCGTAAGTTTATGCCCATTACCTCCCTGACATTCCTAATTGGAACCTTGGCAATTTGTGGAATTCCCCCCTTCGCAGGGTTCTGGTCAAAAGATGAAATCTTAGGCAGTACTTTTGAGGTAAGTCCAATACTTTGGGTAATTGGCTGGCTGACCGCTGGAATGACTGCTTTCTATATGTTCCGGATGTATTTCTCCACCTTTGAAGGGGAATTTCGGGGCAATGAGATGGAAATTCGTCATCAACTCAAAGAAGCTGCTGGTGTAGCTGTACCTGCTTTTGGTCCTGGTGCTATGGATGTACGAGAACTTGAGGCTCAGGCTGACGATGATCACCACGACCACCACCACAGTGAGTTTCCCCATGAGTCACCCTTAACGATGACTCTACCGTTGTTAGTTTTAGCCGTGCCATCGGTACTGATTGGTTTGGTGGGAACTCCCTTTAACAACTACTTTGAGGAATTTATCCACCCAGCCAGTGAAACCATAGCCGAAGTCGTGGCAGAAGCAGAAGCCTTTGACTGGTCAGAATTTCTGATTATGGGCGGCAGTTCCGTGGGAATCGGTCTGATTGGGATTTCCGTTGCGGTACTGATGTACTTACAGGGCAAGATTGACCCCAATGCGATCGCTAAAAAAATCCAGCCCCTATATCAGCTGTCTCTCAATAAGTGGTACTTCGATGAAATTTATGACCGGCTGTTTGTTCAGGGAAGCCGCCGATTAGCACGGCAAGTTATGGAGGTTGACTACCGTATCGTTGATGGTGTAGTAAACCTGACTGGCTTTTTTACCCTGCTCAGTGGTGAAGCACTGAAATACGTAGAAAACGGTCGTGCCCAATTCTATGCTCTAATTGTCTTCCTCGCAGTACTGGGTTTAGTAATTGTCTCAGGTGTGACCTGACCTGCTTTGTTAATTGTTAGTTGTTTATAAACAATTAACAATTAACAATTAACAATTAACAATTTGCAATTTTATTTTGACCAATGGTGACTGACTAGTTGACTATGACAGATTTCCCCTGGCTAACAATAATTATTCTGTTTCCGATTGCAGCATCGCTTCTGCTCCCGTTTCTGCCAGAAAAAAATGGGACTTGGGAGCGTTGGTACTCTTTAATTATCGGGCTAATTGATTTTGCCCTAATTGTCTATGCTTTTGTGACCCAGTACGACCTGAGCAACCCAGAACTGCAACTGGTCGAAAAATACAGCTGGGTGCCTCAAATGGACTTGAATTGGTCAGTAGGTGTAGATGGCTTATCCATGCCTCTCGTTTTACTGACTGGCTTTATTACTACCCTAGCGATGCTGGCAGCTTGGCCGGTAACCTTCAAGCCTAAGCTATTTTACTTCCTGATGTTGGCAATGTACGGTGGTCAGATTGCTGTATTTGCTGTTCAGGATATGCTGTTGTTCTTCTTGGTATGGGAACTGGAGTTAATTCCAGTTTACATGCTACTGTCAATCTGGGGGGGCAAAAAGCGTCTCTATGCAGCTACCAAGTTTATCCTCTACACCGCAGGGGGTTCCCTGTTTATCTTGCTAGCTGCCTTAGGCATGGCATTCTATGGAGATACCGTAACCTTTGATATGCGATCGCTAGCCCTCAAAGATTACGCCCTCAATTTCCAGCTACTGCTTTACGGAGGCTTCCTGATTGCTTACGGGGTCAAGCTACCCATCTTCCCTCTACATACCTGGTTACCAGATGCCCATGGGGAAGCCACAGCACCGGTACACATGCTCCTGGCTGGCATTCTGCTGAAAATGGGGGGATATGCCCTAATCCGCATGAATGCTGGCATGCTACCCGATGCCCATGCCGTCTTTGCTCCGGTATTGGTGATTTTAGGGATTGTCAATATTGTCTATGCTGCCCTTACCTCCTTTGCCCAGCGTAATCTCAAGCGTAAGATTGCTTACTCATCCATTTCCCATATGGGATTTGTCTTAATTGGTATTGCTTCCTTTACCGACTTAGGCATGAGTGGGGCAGTGATGCAAATGATTTCCCACGGTTTAATCGGTGCCAGCCTATTCTTCTTAGTAGGAGCTACCTATGACCGTACCCATACCTTGATGCTCGATGAGATGGGGGGTGTTGGTAAGAGAATGGGAAAAATGTTCGCCATGTGGACAACCTGTTCTATGGCATCCTTAGCATTACCCGGAATGAGTGGGTTTGTCGCAGAAGTGATGGTGTTTGTTGGCTTTGCCACCAGTGATGCTTACGGTTCCTTGTTCAAGGTATTAGTGATCGTCCTGGCAGCTATCGGGGTTATCTTAACACCAGTTTACCTGCTCTCCATGCTGCGGGAGATTTTATATGGTCCGGAAAACAAGGAATTAGTCGCCCACGAAGCCTTGATTGATGCGGAACCTCGGGAAGTGTTTATTATTGCATGTCTGTTAGTACCAATTATCGGCATTGGTTTGTATCCGAAAATTGTGACTCAGATCTATGACGCTACCACCGTCCAGCTAACCGCACGACTCCGCAACTCTGTACCAACCTTGGTTAACGAAGCACCAGTAGCACTAGAAAATGCTCCAATAGTTTCTGTCGCTCCATCTATTGGTACTCGTTCTATTGGTACTCGTTAAGGATTGATATTTTACTGTTGACTAGCTAGTAGCAAAATCAAGAAGTTATTAACAAATTAGTAGCCTTTAATGTAGGGGTAGTATGAACCAACCCCTACATTTTTTTGTTGCAAAAGCCCCCAAAAAGCTACCTTACAGAAGCTATTGCTAGCGATCGCTTATCCAAAACTGACCTTAGTTAAGGTTGCACTCTTTGATTAACCTCTTCTACTGATAAACTCAAAGCGTCAGCTATCTGTTCCACACTTAACCCTAATCCTAATAAATGGGAAATAGCCTTCTGTAGTGCTTGTTCAGTTTTATGTAGTGCTTGTTCAGCTTCCTCATAAGCCATGTCCAGTTCTTGAAAGTTTAATAGCTTTTTACCTAACTTTGGATCGAAAAACTCTAGTTTTCCCTGATTCACTTGAAGTTCTAGACCTAAGACTTCACTGTAAATCGAGAAATCTTCATCTCCTAAAGGTTTGCTAGCTATAGGCTCATAGTTTCCCTCCACCAGACGTAATCCTTTCAGGGGTGGTTGGAGATAATCTTCCACAGGGTCATACTGCATGTATTCTAATACTCCCATATCTTGGTATGTTTGGCGATTAAACCTTTGATCAGTTCCCTTAGTACTTATTGAAGTTACTTCTAAGATCCAACTGGGATAATTTCCGCCTTCTTCCCAAACTTTGTAGTGTTTTCGTAGTTTATTTTCTACTCCGAAAATTACAAATACATCAGGCTCAATTACCGCATCATATATGCCTTCTAGGTAGTAAATCGATAAGTTACCGGAAACATAAACATCGTCTCGATTTTTGAAATAGTTTTTCAAGGCTTCTACGCCATAAATGATATAATCTCGGTTAGGGTCACTTTCTGCCATTGGTGTACCATTAGTATTGCGGTAGAAAAATTTAGGTTTTAATTGCTCATTAGTCATTGGTCATTCAGCAAGGGAGTAGGGAGCAGGGAGTAGGGAGTAGGGAATAGGGAACAGGGAACAGGCAAGGGGGAATAACCAATTTAAATGTGACGGTTAACCTCTGCCACTGATAAATTTAGTGCTTCAGCTATCTGTTCAACAGTCAAGCCTAAGCTTAATAACGGGGAAATAGCATTTTGTAGCGCTTTTTCCGCTTGTTGTCGGCCTTGAGCTTCAGCAGCTCGCTCTAACTCCGCTTGTTGTCGGGCTTGAGCTTCGGCAGCTCGCTCTAACTCCGCTTGTTGTCGGGCTTGAGCTTCAGCAGCTCGCTCTAACTCTGCTTGTTGTCGGGCTTGAGCTTCAGCAGCTCGCTCTAACTCTGCTTGTTGTCGGGCTTGAGTTTCTGTGGTTTGCTCTAACTTTGCTCGTTGATAAGCTATCTCCAGTTCTTGAAAATTTAATAGCTTTTTACCCAGCTTCGGATCAAAAAATTCTAGTTTTCCCTGATGCACTTGCAGCTCTAGACCTAAGACTTCACTATCAATAGCAAAATCTCCATCCCCTAAAGACTTGCTGGGGATAGGTTGATACTTTCCCTTCACCAAACGTAATCCCTTAAGTGGCGGGTTAAGATAATCCCCGGTAGGATCATACTGAAAGTATTCTAATACTCCCATAGTTTGGTATAGTTGGCGTTTCGTGCTTTGATCACTATTCCGGCTGCTTTTTGAGGTTATTTCTAATACCCAACTGGGCAATTTTCCTCCTTCTTCCCAAGCCTTGTAGCTTCTTCGCTGTTTGTTTTCCACGCCAAAAACCACAAATACATCGGGAGAAACTACCTGATCGGGTTCTCCTTTCTGGTAGTAAATAAATAAGTTACCGGAAACATAAACATCTTCCCGATTTTTGAAATAACTTTTTAAGGCTTCTACGCCATAAATCAGATAATCCCGAGTAGGATCACTTTCTGTCATAGGCTTACCATCACTATCGGGGTAGAAAATTTCGGTTTTGAGTTCGTCAGTTATTTTAGTCATAAGTCAAAAGGCAAAAGTCAAAAGTCAAAAGGCAATAGGCAATAGGCAAAAGGCAATAGGCAAAAGGCAATAGGCAAGCTAGCTATCGATGACTTTACAACCCAGATACAAACGCTATATATTAGTTAGCATTTTCTTTATGGGTAAGAAGGGTAATGGTGAAAACACTTTCCCCATTACCCAAAGGTGTAATTGCAATCACACCGCATTACAGAATCTCTAATTACCTTAATTTGACCATCAGTAGAAAAAACAGATCACCTGTCACTGGACATTTGAGCCACTCTATGATATCGCTGCTAGCATTCACCATCGAAAACCATGGCAAGTGTCGGAAGTGTCGGAAGTGTGGGAAGTGTGGGGAGGGTGGGAAGTATGGGGAGAGAGGGAAGTGTGGGGAGGGTGGGAAGTATGGGAGAATTCCTACTCCCTACTCCCTACTCCCTACTCCCTACTCCCTAGCCAATTGATAAGTACTCTAGAATAGATACACACTATGTTGAATCGTAGAAGATTACTGAAGTTAAGTGTTCTTTCAGCTGCTAGTACCTTGGGTTGGTCAGCAGTTTGCTCAAGGGTCAGAAGTGAGGTTGATAGTAGTGAAATGCCGGACTATAGCAGCACTGGAGTGACGTTATTAAAACAGACAACACCCCTTGAGGATGGCTTTTTCTTTCCAGCGGAATGGCAGCCCCATGAATTCACGATCATGGTGTTTCCTCCAGCTCAGAATTGGAAAGGCTATGGTCTGAAGAAGGCAAGGCGGGAATGGGCAGCAGTGGCGAATGCTGTCAATGAGTTTGAACCGGTGGTGATGGTTGTTCATCCTCAAGACAAGGGTGTGGCTAAGGGCTTGTTGAGTTCAGATATCGAACTAATTGAGTTTCCAGTAAACGATGGCTGGGCAAGGGATTCCGGTCCAATGTTTTTGGTGAACGGCAAGGGTTCACGTCGGGTAGCTGGCTTTACCTTTAACGGTTGGGGCGGTAAGTTTCCCCCTTATCACGAGGATGCTTTACTAAAGGCGCGATTGTCTCACTATCTTGAGACTACCATGTACTTATCCTCTCTAGTGTTGGAGGGTGGTGGTGTGACATTAGATGGTGAAGGCACGATTATCACCACTGAAGAATGTTTACTTAACTCTAATCGCAACCCCAGGATGAGTAAGTCTCAAGTTGAGCGATTGTTGAAGGACTATCTCGGGGCTGAAACCGTGGTTTGGCTAGGTCGTGGTATCGTACCTGATCCCGTCACAGATGGACATGTGGATGGGATTTGCGCATTTGCAGCACCTGGATTGGTCTTACTTCATAGCACTGATGATAGGAATGATCCAAACTACAAGATTTGTCGGGATGCTAAGCATCGATTACAACAAAGTACTGATGCTCGCGGACGTAAGTTTGAGATTGTTGAGATTCCTCTTGGCTTAGATATTGCTCACATGAATTTTTATATTGCTAATAATGGTGTGATCGTTCCAGTTGCTGGTGACTCCAGCCAAGATGATGCTCCCCTTGCTATTCTGCGTGAGGTTTTCCCTGGGCGGAAGGTTGTTGGTGTCGATAGTCTAATACTGGCTGAAGGTGGAGGAGGGATTCATTGTATTACCCAACAGGTACCTGTGGCTAAGTAAGCATATGCGCTACGCGCACGCTACGCGAACAGTCGTCAGCTGTCAGCAATCAGTAAATTTTGGGGCAGGAAACAGGCAAGATGCCTGTTCCACCAAGATGCCCGTTTTACACAAATAAATATTTAATAAAAATTTAACAAATAGTCTGTGATTTTATGACAGTTTTATATTATTAATTCCTAGATAATTTTCTTGATAATATTCTTAACCTACACGTTATTAACCTCAAAGTATTGAGTTTTATAAACTTGACAAACAGGGGGTTTCCACCATGATCCCATCAATTTATCTTGTGGTAGAATAAACTTGCTCAAAACACCTATATCAAAAACAGAGAGCAAAACTATGACAAATGGAAAAAGTCTCCAGCTGACCCCATATTCCAAGCATAAATATAACGGCACTAAACCAATTGATTTTGAGGTAGCCGTGAATTACAGCGGTGCATTAATGGCGATTGCTGGAGCGGATGGGGAACTGGCAGAAGCCGAATTACAGTGGTATATTGACGAACAGGAAATGATGGTAGTCGAATCTGAAGAAAAAAAAGAATACATTGAAGCGCTCAGCCAATTCGATTGGAAAAATGCTAGCGTTGAGGAGCTATTGAGTAGTCTCAAGTATGACTTTCCCCTGAATTTTCGCCGAACCATGTTGTACCAAGCGATCAAGATGTGTCGAGCCGATGGTAATTACCATGACAAAGAAAAAGCATCTGTGGCTAAAGCGGCAGAAATTTTAGGAATTGAACGCAGCGTGGCAGCTAGCCTGGAGTCCCTGGCAGAAATGGAAGATTCAGCGGAGCGATTGCGCCTTGCCTTATTTGAAACCGACGTTTAATTCGGGTGCATCTCATTAAAGCTGTTTGACCCGATGGGTGGAACGGGCATCTTGCCCGTTACAATTTTCGGACGGACTTTTCCAACACTGGCTACCGAAAAAAGTAGGTTTATCCCGTCCCTAACGCACCCTACTTTTTTACTGTCAGCTTACCAGATTGCTGCCAAAAACATCTAAAATAATGAGTAGCCACAGGGACGAAGAAAGGATCATCGAAAATTTTGAATGGAATCAGCTTTCCCTGGAACAATTAAAGCTGCTTCAGTCTAAAATAAGCAAAACAATCGATCTTAAGATACCCGAGTTAAAGTTGACCCAATATACTACCAATATCACCCAAGTTCATCGGTATAAGGCAAGCTTAGCCAAGGTCTCTCCCCCTAACCTACGTAGCTCCCTCTGTGAGTATCAAAAGTGTGTTTTCGGAATCAGCCTGGGAAGCAGAAACTTCGTTGATAGTGAGCGCATCGAAGCCTCCATCAAATGGATTAGCGAACACTTCAAAGCTTGCCTAGTACTAGTTTGCGACAGTGTATATAGACTGACAATTGAGGCTAGACAGGGACTTAAAGGGGATCAAGCTTGGCTGGAGGCAATTCGCACTGGAGAGATGTTTATTAATGAAAACCGTTTCTTGTTTCAGCAATACTGTGGAAGTTGTCAATTCCAGTTCCAGATGGCTTCCCAAATAGAGAAGCAATTAGAATTTGATATCTATTACAAAGACGTTCAGAGTCTTTATCAAAAGGATGAATCTTTTCAAAACATGGTCAACTCCTTTGCCCAGACCTATCTCAACCGGGATGAACAGGTGGAAGAGGAAAAAATGTACCTGAGTACAACCTACATTCTTGAGGAGTTTGCTTTGGCCACCTGCCTTGCTAAAGAAGGATGGCTAGTTTCTGTTTATCCTGGGTCTATTAAAACCTTTGAAGAAATTGTGGAAGGGTTACATCCAGAGGTTCCTTTACCTCTTAAGCAAATGATCTGGATCAGCCTACGTCTTAAAAGGAAGGCTACTGCTGGATAAAGCGTCTAATGGCTTTGAGGTCAATGATCAGCCTTTCAATATGCCATCAAATTCACCAGCCTCAAATCTTTTTCTCAATTCCTGGCGCTGAATTTTGCCAATCCCTGTTTTCGGAATTGTCTATTTAGGAACAGGAATCAGGTAATCTGGATTTAACCCAATTCTGTTCACAACAGTTTTCCGAATTTTATTGATCACTGGGTTTAAGGAATTATCCTCAGTATCAGTAGCACTGAAAAAGATTGCCAATCTATCAGTATTGTCCCCAATTATCCGAACATAATCTCACCCACCACCGGGTCAAACAGCTTTAATTAGATACACCCACCAACTCAGACAGGGGTTAAATTTCATCGGGATTAATACCCATCTGTCGTAACCGTTCTGCTAATTGTTCAGCTCGTTGGTGTTCAAGTTCAGCTCGATGCCCGTTCCACCCACCAGGTCAAATTATTCACACATTAGTACTCGTTTGTTAGATAACAGTACTGGTTTTTGTCAACTAGTACTAGTTAATGATAAACGGGTACTCGTTTGTTAGATTACAGTACTGGTTAACGAGAAATGGGTACCCGTTTGTTACACACCAGTACTCGTTTGTTAGTTAGCAGTACTGGTTAACGGGAAATGGGTACCCGTTTGTTACACACCAGTACTCGTTTGTTAGATTACAGTACTCTAGACCATGAAACTAGATAGCAATCACACCAATGCAGTTAACTAAAGCAGTATATGTGAAAGATTTTAGCAAAACAAGACGAAAAAAATCATTTATCAATACCCAAACCTAGTAATTCCTAATCAATGAGGTAATTTTGTACAGGTTTTTAGGTACATTCAATTTTGCCATCTGCCACTCCCGACTCCGTGGGGCCTTACGGGGCGGGCTTTACCAATGCTGGCTACGAGGCGGAAAATAACGGCGAGCCCCCCTAATACACCCTACCTAACTACTTCCTTTGCTCTATACTGATAAATAAACCAAAAAACAACTACCAATATCATGCTGGATTGGTTAGCAGTTTGGGGAATTTCTAGTGCTGGTGGCTATCTCGCTAAAGAAGTGATCGGTCCCTTGGCAAAAGAAGCTCTAGAAGACTACACCAAAGACTTCTTCAAAGAGTCTATCAAAGAGTATACTGGACTATCGGATCAAACTACCCAGAAAAAACTCTTCGGTAAAGCCTTAAAAGAATTTGTAGCTTTAGTTGAAAAGGAATTGGAAGATGCTGACCTATCCAAGCCAGAATTAAAACAGTATACTAAACCCCTCAAGCAGTATATTAAAAACCAATCCATTAAAGCTATCCTAGGAAGTGCGTTTAAGTATGGCTGTGAACAAATAGATACTGAGACATTAGCCAAGACTTGGATTGAGCTTAAGTTATTACCATTACCAGAAGAATTTCGTTGGAAGTATATTGCTAGACAGTATCTCAAGCAAGTACACACTATCATCCGGGAATCCGATCAGTTACGGCCTATCCGAGATTCCCAAACCTTGGATGCGATTGCACAAAACACTAACGCTACAGCAGGCATTATCCCAGACTTTGACTTAAGCACCTATCAAGAAGCACTCCTAGAGCGCTACGGTAATCTCGGCTTGGATAGTTTAGATACCAGTGGCTATGCCTATAACGAACTAAAACTATGGAAAATATTTATCCCCCAAAATGTGCGAGAGGTTCATGACCTGATGCCGTCAGCTCTTCATGAACTTCCTAAAGATTATTATAGACAACTGGGAGATAGTGATCAACTAGACATAGAAATTGAGCTAGAGGAGTTGAAGCGAGCCAAAGAGATTTATCATCAACAGCCGCTTAAATCCGTATTGGATGTTATTAATGACTCTCAAGGCTATCCCTATTTCGTAGTTTTAGGAGACCCAGGCTCCGGTAAATCTACTTTGCTGCAATATTTAGCATTAAATTGGGCAAGAACAGATCTGACTACTGCCCTTTCTCTACCAATTCCCTTACTGATTGAATTACGCACCTATATCCGCAATCGCGATAGTGGACAGTGTAATAACTTCTTGGAATTCTGCCATCAAAGCAGTGGCTCCATCTGTCATCTGAATCAACATCAACTGCATCACCAGTTAAAGAGTGGTAACGTATTAGTGATGTTTGATGGCTTGGATGAAGTCTTTGAACCAGGGAAACGAGACGATGTGATTACGGATATTCATCGCTTTAGCAATACCTATCCTAAGGTACGAGTAATTGTTACATCTCGCGTCATTGGTTATAAACCCCAACGGCTACGAAATGCTGAATTTCGTCATGTTATGCTCCAAGACTTGGAGTCGGAACAAATTCAAACCTTTATCGAGCACTGGCATGAGTTAACCTTTACGAATCAAGCCGATAAAGTTAGGAAACAGGAGCGCTTACAAAAAGCAATTGACACATCCTCCCCGATTCGACAACTGGCGGTAAATCCCCTATTACTAACCATGATGGCAATCCTGAACCGCAATCAAGAATTGCCTCGTGACCGCTCTGAACTCTATAACCAAGCGTCTCGGTTACTGCTCCATCAATGGGATGTAGAGCGAGCATTACTAGAAGATAATCGTGTTGATCCCAAGACTATTGATTATCAAGATAAGCAACAGATGCTGGGAAAAGTGGCATATTTCATGCAGGTAAATCAAGGGGGATTAGCGGGAAATCTGATTAGTGGAGAGGATTTAGAAAGGATTATCAAAGATGAGCTGAAATTACGAGACGTTACTAATCCCAGATCCGTTGCTAAGGTAATGATTAATCAGTTGCGCACCCGCAATTTTATATTGTGTTTCATGGGAGCAGATTACTACGCCTTTGTGCATCGGACATTTTTGGAATATTTCTGTGCTTGGGAATTTGTCAGGAAATTTGAAAAAAAACAGGAGATTTCCCTAGAACAGTTGAAAACTGAAGTCTTTGGTCAGCACTGGCGGGATGAATCTTGGCATGAAGTGCTCAGGTTGATTGTCGGCATGATTGATTCCAACAAAGCTGGAGAGATTATTGAGTATTTGATGGCACAAGATGGAGAAGAGGATAAGTTTCATAATTTATTTCTGGCAGGGTATTGTTTGTCTGAAGTTAGGAATCGGTATGAAATTAAATCAACGGATACTGAATTACTGAATTGCTTCAAAGACTTAATTCACTATGATCTAAATTATGATTATAAAAAGTATGAATATCAGGGATTCTTAGTCTGTTATATACGCACTAACGCTGTGGTAGCAGTAGCCACCCATTGGCAAGACCATCGAGATACCTTACCCCTACTTCAAGTATCGACTCGCTCCGATACTGATTCGGATGTGCGAGGTATAGCAATTTACCAGTTAGCTCAAGGTTACCAAGACCATCGAGATACCTTACCCCTACTTCAAGAATTGGCTCGATTTGATCAGCATTGGTTGGTGCGAGGTATTGCAATTGAACAATTAGCTCAAGGTTACCAAGACCACCCAGATACCTTACCTCTACTTCAAGAATCCGCTCGCTCTGATCAGATTTCGTCGGTGCGAGGTACAGCAATTGAACAGTTAGCTCAAGGTTACCAAGACCACCCAGATACCTTACCTCTACTTCAAAAATCCGCTCGCTCTGATCAGTATTGGTGGGTGCGAAGTACAGCAATTGAACAGTTAGCTCAAGGTTGGCATGATCAGCCTTGGTTATTGGAATTTTTACGCGATCGCACTCTCAATGACCCCTATGATCTTCAGAAAGAGCATGACCTCTTTGAGGCTAATAAAGACCATGATTCCTTTGAGGCTAATAAATATGATTTGCCACTGTTACTAGTAAAAAATCCTCGAGAAGTAGCCCTTAAGGCCATCCTGAAATATTATCCTAACCATTCCCAAACCCGATCCTTATTGCAGGATAGAGCAGAGCATGACCCCGAGCCTAAACTGCGGGTGTTTGCTCAGACGCAATTATTCAAATTACCGTAGTTCTGATAGTAATCAAGTATACATAATTTTTTACCTGTTACCTGTTTACTAAAATTTTCAACTGATTTACCTCACCCAATTGATAACTGCCATCTATTATCAATAAGCTTAAAAAAAGACTTGACAACTATTATGAAATATAGTAATTTCATGATTGACAGCCAGTAAAGCACTCCCAAAGTCTAAAACCTTGGGAGAGTCATTTTAGGTTACATTAAATCCAGTCTAGCATCCCTGTTTTAATTGTAAAAATCCAACCATGGGAATAGATTTGAATGTAGAATGTAGAATTTAGAATTTAGAATTTGTAACCAGGGACACAAAAATGATTACACATTTTACAAAAATCAAAGCCTTACAATGTAAGGATTACAGAAATTGAGAGTAGGTAATTAATTCTGTGTAGGTGTTTAATTCTACATTTTTAATTCTACATTTTTAATTCTACATTTTTAATTCTACATTCTTAATTCTACATTCTTAATTCTACATTCTTAATTCTACATTCTGACCTCCTTCGACAACAATCGCTGTCTTGATGCAGTCGCTCCAATAACGGTTTAGGAATTGTCTCGAAATCCTCCAACAAGAAATCCATAATCGCCAGATGGCGCAAGTGACCAGGAGTGGGAGGGTAACAGCGACGACTGGTGTTAAACCAGCCGTTAACAGTGTGAACGGAGCAAGAGCAGATCAAGGCCATATCTTCCCGACTCAAGTCCCACTTATTGTAAAACCGTTGCGGTGTCATACCCAATTCGGAGTAACTGTAAAGTCGGATTAGGATTTGCTCGCGCTCGGTGATGGGATAGGGATAGGAATTTTATCCCTTTGACTCCCTCTGTTGGGCAAGCTGTTCAAGGCGCTCTATCGCTTCGTGATAATCGATGGAATGATAAACAAATCGTTTTTTTCGCATTATTATAGAATTACCTCCATGTAACTTGGGGGAAAAGCCGCGCTTGTAGGTTGGTGGCCGGAGAGCGCGGTTTTTTTTCAATGATTATAGTATAACCAATGGCTACTATTATTGTCAACAATAAAACCAAATAAATCAAGAAAATTTACATAAATTTTAATAATAAGTTACAATCTAACGATTAGAATGGTAATTTGTTTAGCTAATAACTTAAATTTATATAGTAAAGGGAACAGGGAACAGGGAATAGGGAACATGGAATAGAGAGTAGGAAGTAGGGAGTCGGAAAAAAAATTATCACAATTCATTGATGATTTCTAGATTAACTGTTTATAAGTTGATCAACTTATAAACAGTTAGGATAATTACCCATAAGAAAAATCTCCCCATCTCCCCATCTCCCCATCTCCCCATCTCCCCACACTTACCTTCTTTTTTACAAATATGAGATGCACCCACTTGATAGTATTACTTCAGGGTCTCCTTAAACGTATCCTCAAACTGATCGTTAGTCATTTTGCCAGCTTCTAAGTCTTCAAAGAGGGTTTGAATTTTTTCTGTAAGCTGCTGATATGCATCTGGGTCTCCAAGCAAGGCTTTTTGCTTTTTCTTAAGGGGACGAAACAACCAAGGCTGGATAAATCCTGACTTCGGTTCTTGCCATAACCCTTTGCCTTGGCGTTCCGCATCTGCCTCTGCCAACAGAAGAGAGATAGCCATCTCGCGAGGGCACTTACTAAAAAAATCGTAATAAATCAGTGCTAATCCTTCTTTGACTAAACTATGCTGAAGAAACGTGCCATCCAATAAGTAAACTTCGCCAATTTTACGATTGTAGCGAGTGTCGATGTCGGTAATTCTCAATTTAACTTGATCCCCGTTTTCTTCTACCAACTGTTTGACCCAGTCTTTCCCTTCATTGCCCCACTTAAATTGACTTTGATAGAGCGCATTATCCTGATTTTTATCCTCAAGTTTTTTGTAACCCCACCCCTTAGGCGTTTCTGGTGCATCAATGTAAACGAAGCGCACTGTAATCTCTTCTCCGGAGCCATCAATCACATCAATGGTGTCAGCATCGGAAACTTTCTTAACAGCGTAGGTTTCTAAGGACTCAAAGTATGGCGGTACTTGAGGAGCAACTGACCCTACTTTACTTAAAATTTCAGTAATCAAGTCTGTCATGGTGTAAATCCTATCAGGACTCAGATAAAAGTAATCGATGAACAGGCAATCAGTGCCTCAAATCAACACTTGATGCTATTCTAGATTTAAGACTAACCATAGCAAAACACTTACTAGCTGTCTATGGGCTTCAATCATCCAGAATAAAAGCACTAAGGTTTAATCGCAGACGGTTTTTTATCACTAATGATCCTGACACTATATAACCTTACAAGGATTATTTATGGTAGTTGTGTCATAATCATTGAGCGGTCAGCTGATTTTATTCAAAGGTGCGCTACGCAAACGCTGCGCGAACACTACCGTGGCCACAGGCCAATCGCTGATAGCTGAATCATCAATGCTGATAGCTAAATGCTGATAGCTAAATGCTGATAGCTGAATGCTGATAGCTGAATGCTGATAGCTTACCTTGCCTCAAAGCCTTTACCCCGTCTTCTTTCCTAGAGCGATCGCTTATTAGTTGGGTAGCCCACTGTCCTAATAAATTGTAAGATAATAGTTTTGGGAAATCTTTAGTCAAGATAGTACACAAGATAGTACACAAGATAGTACAGAGGAAGTTATATGTCCCGATATAGAGGCCCGCGTCTGCGGGTCGTTCGCCGTCTGGGTGATTTGCCCGGTTTAAGTCGTAAAACACCCCGCCGTGCCTATCCCCCTGGTCAACATGGTCAAAACCGTCGGAAACGCTCAGAATATGCGATCCGTCTCGAAGAAAAGCAGAAACTGCGCTATAACTACGGAGTGACTGAAAAGCAGTTAATTCGCTATGTCCGTAAAGCTCGTCGAGCCACCGGTTCCACTGGACAAGCTTTGCTGCAACTGCTAGAAATGCGACTAGATAACACAGTCTTCCGCATGGGTATGGGAGGTACCATCCCAGCGGCTCGTCAGCTCGTGAATCACGGTCATGTTACTGTAAATGGTCAAGTAGTTAATATTGCTAGCTATCAGTGTCGCCCTGGCGATGTGATTGCGGTTAGAAACCGTGATCAATCCCGCCGTCTAGTAGAACGCAACTTGGAATTTCCTGGCTTAGCAAACCTTCCTAGCCATTTAGAGTTTGATAAGAACACCTTCACCGGGAAGGTGAATGGGATTATTGATCGGGAATGGGTAGCATTACAAATTAACGAGCTACTGGTGGTTGAGTACTACTCCAGGAAAGTCTAACCCGAGTTGAAGGTTGACAACCGTTCAAAGTTAACAGGTTGAACGGGCACGGGTGGCCTTTTGGCCAAGGTTAACAGGTTAAAGGTTCTAACCTGTAACCTTTAACCTGTAACCTAAAAAACTATCCGCCAATTTGTGACATCGTCCTTGTATATGAACTATCAGTACCAGAGTCTCTCTCCTTGAAGTTGATTTCTGGTTTAATCATCAGCAACTGTCTGACCTGCTCTCTTAAGTCAGCGGTATCAACGCCGCTGCGTAGAGCAGTTTTTAAGTCAACTTGACCTTGTTCATTAAGTAGGCAGGGACGCAGCCAACCATCAGCAGATAGACGCATCCGATTGCAGCGATCGCAAAAACATTCTGACATCTGACTAATAAATCCCAGGGTGCCCTTGGCACCAGGAATCTGGAACACATCAGCTGGGCCATTACCCCGGACACTCGATTCTATCAAACCCCAGCTTTCGCGAATCCGTTGCCGTAATTCTTCCGAAGGTATCCACGCCCGCTCACCAAATAGCTGGGAGTTCCCGATGGGCATAAACTCGATAAATCGAACGTGCCAGGAGCGGTCAATGGTTAGAGCAGCTAAATCCAGCACTTCCTGGTCATTAGTTCCTGGAATTACCACCACATTCAGCTTTAACGGGTCAAATCCAACCTGATGGGCAGCTTTTATCCCTTCCCAAGTCTGTTCCCAGCGCGAACGTCCCCGATTGCCAATAATTTTGTCAAATGTCTCTCGATTGAGGGAGTCCAGACTAATATTAATCCGCCGTAAACCCCCCTGGTAGAGTTCCTTTGCCATACCAGCCAGTAAAAAGGCATTGGTAGTCATCGCTAAATCTTGTGTTTCGGGTAAAGATGCGATCGCTCTAACTAACTCCACTACACCTGGACGCAATAGGGGTTCACCTCCCGTGAGGCGAAACTTTCTAAATCCTACCGGGATAAACACCTCCTTGAGCAGAGTCAGCAGTTCTTGATCAGTGAGTAATTCTTGCCGTAGGATATAGTCAAGTTCTGCTCCTTGAGGCATACAGTACTGACAACGGAAATTGCAGCGGTCAATTAGGCTAATCCGGAGATAGTCTACAGTATTCATAATTGCTGGGATGATGGGGTTTCAAACAGTTTTGGTAATAGGTTATACCCATTCCGGAATCAGTCCCTCAGCCCTTGTAGCTAATGCTATGCAGCATCTCTTTCCAAGAATCCAGTGATACTGCAACGGTTAGGGTGCATTCCTTTTCTTGCAAAGCCTATTCTGTGTCCCTCAATGGAGTGTCACAATTGCTCACTCATGGTGTACTCCCCTACCTAAAATCAAGAAGAAACTACCAGTATCCTAGATTTAGGGGCAATGACCCACAAACCAGATTTTCTTCTATACGCACAACACGGATGGGCGGATAACTCTAAAGCGATCGCAAGCCTTGCCCAATCCTTAGCCACATCCCGCACTGCCATCATTGCTCCCGATCTTGGTTGGTTCAAAACCTGGCTCTGGATAGAACCCCTAATCAACCAACTCGAACACATCGTCTTAGATACCATTGTCAAATATCCCCAAACACCAATCCGAATTATTGGTCATTCCATGGGTGGCTTAATTTGGCTAGAACTCCTCAGCCGTCACCAAGACTGGTGGTCACAAGTAGAATCCTTAGTGTTGATTGGTTCTCCTATTGGTGGTGCAGATCTAGCTAGAATTATTGACCCCTTTGGCATTGGTATTGGTATCGCAAAGGATTTAGGTATCAACCGCCGACAACTAGCAGAGTCCATTGGCGCAGTGATTCCTACATTAGTAATAGCTGGTGATAGTGATAAAGGTAGCGACGGAACGATTACAATAGAGACAACCAAGTTTTCTCCTAGTCAATTCGTTTGTTTACCTAATGTGCATCATGCTGCTCTCAAAAATCATCCGTTAGTCGCAGCAGAAATCCAGAAATTTTGGGCGAATCCAGTTATCACACAATCTCCTCCACCAGGAGACTTTATTACTAGCTTAATTCAACAATTACACTCCGTCCCAGGTATGACTGATGGTCATGGTCGAAATTTTCACCGAGCCAAGACCTATATAACATTTAAAAATGGCATTTCCATTCGGACTTGGCAGAATCCTTTACTAATACACCATGTATTTGTAGCTAGCCCTGAAGGAGACTGTCTCTACACTGGTTTTGTAGGTTGGATACATACTCAAGCCTTATATCAAACCCTTGGAACTATAGCAAAGGGAGTAGGGAGTAGGGAGTAGGGAGTAGGGAGTAGGGAATAGGGAATATGGCATCACAAATTATCACAATTCCTACACGGATTCCTTAAGCATTCAGCCCTTAGCGGTCAGCCTAATCCTTAAAATAAACCTAAGTATTCAGCTATCAGCTAATGCTTACAAAATTACAAACTACAAATTACCCGAACAACAAATTTTATACAATGAATATAGCATTTCTCATAGTAATCAAGTAGACAGTATTTTTTTCATATTGCCTCTTCTGACTTCCCTATCACCTATTACCTTTCTGCTCCCTACTCTCTAAAACCCATAAATCTGTACCTTACCAATTGAGAACTGCTATAACTAAACGTCCGCAAATTTTACCTGGTTACATGACCACCTCTCTACCTAAATCTGGATATACCTTACCGGTATTCGCCTGTGCCTCAGCCATAGCCGCTCTCCATCAGTTACGCAACGGTCAACCCTTGGAAATGGTGTCAGTGGACTTAATTAACCCTCCTGAAACCGCAGACATTCCCATTGAGCAAGTGGCTAGGATTCGAGAAGGGGTAGCGCTAGCTATCACTCACTCTAACCCTGGTGATAACCTTGACCTTACCCGTAATACCCCAATTTGGGCAGTCGTAGAATGGGGTTCCTCCGAGCAAACTGAATCGATACAGTTATTAGGGGGTGAAGGAATTGGACGACAAATCAATGCCGGAGGTAAACCAGCCATCTATGCTTACGCTAAGAAACTATTGCACCATAACTTGAGTTGTCTGCTAGCACCCTCAGAGAAAATTCAGGTGACGATTATCTTGCCGGAAGGGCGGAAGTTGGCACAGCGTACTTCTAATTCTGCCTTTGGTGTAGTAGAAGGACTTTCCCTACTAGGAACTACTGGCATTTCCCAGCCTCTGAGTGCTCCTGGTCAATTAGCTGCTTACCAGGAGGAATTAAAAGCAAAAGCCAGCAAATTGCTAAAAGAGCAAGCCTCCTCACATTCGACAACACTAGTATTCTGTGTGGGAGAAAATGGCTTAGATTTGGCGCGAGGCTTGGGGATTAATCCCGAGCGGCTGGTTAAAACAGCCAATTGGCTCGGACCGTTGTTGGTAGCAGCTGGGTACTCCCAGGTGCCAGAAATTTTGTTATTTGGCTATCATGGTAAGTTAATTAAACTGGCTGGAGGAATTTTTCACACTCACCACCACCTAGCTGATGGACGACTGGAAATTCTCACCGCTCACTGTGCGCAGTTAGGAGTACCAACCCCACTGATCAGGCAAGTATTTGGCAGTCAAACCACTGAAGCTGCCCTGAATTGTCTGCGTGAATGGGATCAGACTCAGGGCACTGATTGGGTAAATCAGGTTTATCATGCGATCGCATTGACCATTGACCAACGCTGCTTTGACTACATCCGCAAACACAGTGAGCAGCATATCCAGGTGGGCTCTGTATTATTCGATCGCGATCGCAAGATTATAGTTACCAGTGCCACAGGTTGCACATTATTTTCAAATTTGTGATAAATTTTTATAAATCTTCATACATTGGCGGGCGGATCTTGTAGCCGAACCCAATGTATGATAAATTAACCTGATTATCAGATGAAACTTCGGATTTCAGGACATATAAACTGAAACCCTGAAAAATCTCCTGACTAGAAGTCACGAGAGTGTCAACAGACATACCACTGCCAGGCAGGTCTATGAAGTGCGTGTGGGAGTGGAAACTGACATAACCGTAAACAGATAGAGTTCTGTATCGTCGATGAGAGTCTACGACTCAGACTAACTGGTTAATGCCAGCGCTACCATCTACATCAAAGTGTTGGGGCGTTGAAGGATTAATTTACGGAAACCATCAGCTTTCAACCTATCTGTTCATAGGAATTAATTTATGCTGCCCAGAAGCACACCTAGGCAGCGACCTGTTCGTACATTCACACAACTAAACATGACGAACACAGCAGTAACCCTAAGGACCAACAAACTATCTTACCAGAAAGAGGCATTGCCTGTAGCCTCTCTAGGAGAGCAGTTGAATCGCCAGATGATTGTGATTCTGGACTTCGGCTCTCAATACTCGGAACTGATTGCTCGTCGCATTCGCGAGACTAACGTTTACTCCGAGGTACTATCCTATCAGACCACAGCTCAACAGCTACAGCAGCTTCATCCCCAGGGCATCATTCTCTCTGGTGGCCCCAATTCCGTCTATGACGATGGAGCCCCCCTATGTGACCCAGAAATTTGGAATCTCGGTATACCCGTGCTAGGGGTTTGCTATGGGATGCAGTTGATGGTGCAACAACTAGGTGGAACAGTCACCAGGGCAAAAAAAGCTGAGTATGGCAAAGCCGCCTTACTAATTGATCACCCCACTGACTTACTGAGCAATGTGCGAGACCACTCAACCATGTGGATGAGCCACGGAGATTCCTGCGTGACTTTGCCAGATGGCTTTGAAGTCCTTGCCCATACTCAGAATACCCCTTGTGCCACCATCGCTAACTATCAGAAAAAACTTTATGGCGTGCAATTCCATCCAGAGGTTGTGCATTCAACCGATGGTCTTGCCCTAATCCGTAACTTTGTTTACAACATCTGCGAGTGTGAACCCACTTGGACCACTGCTGCTTTTATCGAGGAAGCGATTCGAGAAGTGCGTGCCAAGGTAGGGGAAAAACGGGTTCTGCTGGCTCTGTCTGGTGGAGTAGATTCCTCTACCCTTGCTTTCTTACTCCATCGCGCAATTGGGGATAAACTAACTTGTATGTTTATTGACCAAGGCTTCATGCGCAAAGGCGAGCCAGAGCAGTTGGTGAAGCTATTTGAGGAAGAATTTTGTATTCGAGTAGAGTATGTGAGCGCTCGCGATCGCTTTTTGGCTCGCCTTGCTGGTGTCACTGACCCAGAAGAAAAGCGTCGCCGCATCGGTCACGAATTCATTCGCGTCTTTGAAGAAGAATCCCAGCGTCTTGGTCCATTTGATTATTTAGCTCAGGGTACCCTCTATCCCGATGTGATTGAATCAGCCCATACTAACGTTGATCCCAAAACCGGTGAGCGGGTAGCTGTGAAAATCAAGAGCCATCACAATGTCGGAGGCTTACCCAAAAACCTGCGCTTCAAGTTGGTAGAACCATTACGCAAGCTATTTAAAGACGAAGTGCGCCAACTCGGTCGTGACCTCCGCTTGCCAGAAGCGATTGTGCGCCGACATCCCTTCCCCGGACCAGGATTGGCGATTCGCATCATTGGTGAAGTGACCTCAGAACGCTTGAATATTCTGCGAGATGCTGATTTCATCGTTCGAGATGAAATTCGCCGACAGGGAATGTATAACGACTTTTGGCAAGCCTTTGCTGTGTTGCTCCCAATACGCAGTGTGGGAGTAATGGGGGACAAGCGCACTTACGCTCATCCGATTGTATTGCGCTTTGTTTCCAGTGAAGATGGTATGACCGCTGACTGGTCACGAGTACCTTATGACTTACTTGAAACTATTTCCAACCGGATTGTTAATGAAGTCAAGGGAGTTAATCGGGTAGTTTATGATATTACCTCTAAACCTCCTGGAACCATAGAGTGGGAATAGTTTCTTCAAAGGGTGATTAGTGATTAGTGATTAGTGATTAGTGATTAGTGATTAGCCATTCTTAATTGCTCAAATGACTCATCACTAAACAAAATAAAACCGAAGTTTCACTGAACTGGAAACTTCGGTTGATACACTATGGCAAAAGCAATATTCAATAATTTTCAACTCTTCCTATTCCGTTTTGTTTGTGTCAACAGCATCAGTCCTACCAAACCAAGACCGATAACACTGGTAGGTTCTGGCACCGACTCGTACTCGTAGGTCAATGTAACTTCCCCTGCTACGTCTGTCTGGAACCCAGAAAGCAAATTGCCCGCACCCGTTACTGTGGAAGTACCAAGCGCTGTGAAGATCAAGTCCTGGTCTCCAGATCCTAAAAAGTAACTCAACTCAGAGTCCCCAGACATAAATGTATTACTTGTGCTATCCGAAGCAGTACGCTCAGGCAATGTGACTCCTGAAGAGCCTGCGTAATCAAGTACACCGTCATAGCTCAAAAGATCAACCTGTTCTGAAACTAGAGGTATCACTTCAACTAGGGTAATATCAGGTTCACTCAAGATTAAGCCAATTTTAGATGCCAGATCCAAGGTTACTGTGCTCTCAGAGGCCTCCATGTTTTCCGTACGGGCATTTCCCTTGACAAATCCGATTAGGTCAATCGTGACACTTTCGAGAGTTCCCAAAGCCTCATCAAATTTGGGAAGAATGAAAAATGTATCAACACTTGTCGGTTGCCATTCAATGCTCTGAGTATGGGTGATACTAGCTGCATTAGCTGCACCAGTAGTAGCCAACATACCAGCCAAAGTAGTCGCAGTAGTTGCTAGAAATACTTTCAGACGGGAATAGGTCTTTGCCGTGGATTGAGTCATGGTACTAACGAGTGATTAAGGTCTTCTGGTCATATCTCGGTAAAAGTCACTCCAACTTCGGATTTAGCTGGAGAGCTAATTTGTGTCTCTTTGAGCTCAGCAACTCTAGCGATCGCATAATTTGCCTGCTTTCCGACAAAAAGCTTAAAATTTAGGAATTACCACCAGTTGTACGGGTTTGTCAGTATAGATGCGGTTAAGCGGTTAAGTAGTAGAATAAAATTAAAGTAAACTTTTAATAAAAGTTAAATTTGGACAAGGCAAAACGAAACAGAGAGGGATTCAATGCCTTGACAATTGTTAACAACGTTAACTTTATTTATTTTCAGCTACTTACCACTGGGACTCTGTTGAGCTTGCAAAACCAGCTCAACAAACTTCTAAAAGCTGAGCATAATAGTGATGCAATTGGAAGAGCAAACTGTGGTTTTATGGGATAGCCATAGGGTTGTTCATAGTGACTCAATCAGTTAATTACATTTTTTTTCTATAAACTTATCCTAGGAACCTCGTGTTTTTCATCAGGTTTAAATTAAGCTTCAAATGTATTTTTAATGTAGATTTTTTGTATAAATACTTTTTGTACGAAATCCGTCTTTATAATCCCTTTATTTTTAGGGCTATAACTTTAAATCTTATTCACAAAGTAAACCTTATCCCAATTTGATTTATTCGAGCTACAGATGGTGAGGATGTTACAGGTTACAGGTTACAGGTTACAGGTTGCCGGTTATAGATTATAGGTTACAGGTTATATCAAATCTGATCGCATCGGAATTGTTTACAACTTGCATTTGCCTCAATTAACTCTCTTCCCATCCCCCCATATCTCCATCAATGTTTACAATTAATATATAAACCGAAACGCTATTACCAGGTTACTAGGTTGCTATAGCAGAGAAAGAGTTGCTTAGGACAATACTATGAAGGCATGATCCAAAGCA
>NZ_CEYLVT010000068.1:0-32881 GCF_982860115.1 Moorena sp. | reverse complement strand
GACTCCGAGCTGCTCGGCTGCCTCTTTTGGAGTGACATATTTTTTCATTGACCGTGAACCTTACTAAATCTAGTATACTTAATTTTAGTAAGGTTTGCTAAGGCTTAGTAAGATATCTGGCTAATAGTTGCACCTCTGCTGATTTAGGGTAAAGCAGAGGGTTTTGGTATGTCTTAACACCAATTCAAGCGATCAAACCATTATCCTAAACTATGTATCGCTATCCCAACGATCAACAAATATCCGATTGACCTGTAAGACAGTACGATACAATTCTAAGAACTCTTTCATAACTCAATTTTACTAAATGACTACATCACCCATAGCTAATCAAGCCAGTGATAGTAAACTGGAGGCGATGCAAAACTTTGCTCAGACTTATGCTCAGCGTACTGACACTTACTTTTGTGTTGACCCAAGCGTAACGGCTGTGGTGATTGAGGGACTTGCCAAAAACAAAGAAGAACTCGGTGCTCCCTTATGCCCTTGCCGCCATTATGAAGACAAAGAAGCAGAGGTGAAAGCTACCTTCTGGAATTGCCCTTGTGTCCCAATGCGGGAACGCAAGGAGTGCCACTGTATGTTATTTTTAACCCCGGATAACGATTTTGCCGGTGATAAGCAAGAAATTTCCTTAGACGAAATTAAAGCTGCGCGAGATAGCATGGCATGACAGCCATAGTACTACCTGAAGAATTTTGGCAGGGTGTCGATCAATTTAATCAGCAAGAGTTTTACGCTTGTCACGACACCCTTGAAGCTTTATGGATAGAAGCAGTTGAGCCCCAAAAGCGATTTTATCAAGGTATTTTACAAATATCTGTTGGCTGCTACCACCTAGGTAATCTAAACTGGCGTGGTGCAGTGGTTTTACTCGGTGAAGGGATCGGACGTCTCAGTAACTATCAACCAGACTATGGGGGAATTGATGTCACTGAGCTACTATCTCAAAGTTTTAATCTCCTACAGGCATTGCAAAACGTCGGCTCAGAGCAAGTTGCTGATTTTGTTAGACAGTTAGAGGCGGCTGACAGCAATGATTTTGTAGTTGGTGGCGAAGGGGTTAGGGGTTTTCCAAAACTCAAGGGAGCTGATGGTTAACCATTAACTTGTTAACCATTAGTTGTTAGCACATGCTCTGAAGGGATGAGAAACTTTGTTGGTGCCTAGTCGTCAAAACTAAAACACGTGCCTTAGAGCAAAAAGCCCATTTTCATTCCCAAGCTATGGCTGGATTTGCTTAAACTAGTAGGCAGAACAGCTTATTGGTATTCGAGATCAGTCATCACACACAACAGCATGAAGTCCGACCTTAAATATACTAACCGATTAAGGCATAATCTAGGTCTAAGATTATTCTTGCCAGTTACCTTGGTAGGTGCGATCGCATTACCAAATTTCCTTAACATCCCCCAAGCACAAGCCCAAAGTAAACCATCAGCAGCTGATGGAAGTGCCTTGACGGTTCGCTCTGATGTCCAGGAAGCTAACTCCAAAACTGGCGTAGTCACAGCCCGTGGCAATGTCCAAATTAACTATCCTGCTCGCCAAATACAAGCAACTGCAGCCCAAGCCCAATACTTCAGCCGTGAGCGCCGTCTGGTTCTCAATGGTAATGTTTTTGTGTTGCAGGAGGGCAATAGTATTCAGGGTGAAACCATTACCTATTTGATTGATGAAGGACGCTTTGTAGCCCTGCCTCAACAGAACCAACAGGTAGAATCAATTTACATCGTTACAGACTCAGACAGCACCACATCACCGGCTCCAGGGCTTCCCTAGCTAAATCAACCCCTACCATCAGCCATTATGGCTTAAAAATTAGATCTTAATTGATAGAATAGCCTGCAACCGCTTCTGCTCATTTCCTGGCCATTAGTTAATTACCAAGGATATAAGGATTATCGACTATTGACTAATGACCGATTAAAGGTGCTATCTGTGAAAATACTATTAGATAATATCCATAAGTCCTATGGCAGGCGCAGTGTTGTAAGTCGCGTTAATCTTTCCGTTGCCCAAGGGGAAGTTGTAGGGTTGCTTGGTCCTAATGGTGCTGGTAAAACTACAACCTTCTACATTGCCACTGGTCTAGAAAAACCCAATCTGGGTACAGTTTGGCTAGATGATCAAGATATCACTGGCATGCCGATCAATCGGCGAGCCCAGCTAGGTATTGGTTACCTGGCTCAGGAAGCGAGTATCTTCCGCCACCTTAGTGTTCGGGACAATATTCAATTAGTCTTAGAACAAACTGGTGTGCCTCGTGGTGAGTGGCGATTAAGAATGCATTACTTACTCCAAGAGTTTCGTTTGGAAAAAGTCGCCAATACCTTGGGTAATCAAGTCTCTGGAGGAGAAAGACGTCGAACAGAACTCGCAAGAGCGTTAGCAGTTGGTTCACTTGGACCGAAGTTCTTATTCTTGGATGAGCCATTTGCTGGTGTCGATCCCATTGCTGTCTCAGAGATTCAAAAAATTATGGCTCGATTACGCGATCGCCAAATGGGAATTCTGGTGACTGACCACAATGTAAGAGAAACCCTAGCGATTACTGACCGCGCCTACATTATGCGAGAAGGACAAATCCTGGCTGCCGGAAGTGCTGAAGAACTTTATGATAATCCTTTAGTACGTAAGTATTACTTAGGGACAGGGTTTCAACGATAAAAGAAGCTATTAACAATTAATTTAGTGATTAGCAAATCATGAAATTTGGTAAATCCAAGTCCATCATTGCACTAATGCCTGGCTTATCAGTGATGGATCGCTACATCGTATTTGAGCTAATCCCACCACTGCTGTTTGGTATAGGTGCTTTTTCATCACTGGGTGTAGCTATTGGAACCCTATTTGAGTTGGTTCGCAAAGTTACTGAAGCAGGATTACCACTGGGAATTGCACTTCAAGTGCTACTGTTGCAGATACCCCAGTTTATTTCCTATGCTTTACCAATGTCGATGCTCTTAGCTGCTCTGATGGCATACTCTCGCCTCAGTAGCGATAGTGAGTTGATTGCCATGCGTAGCTTTGGGGTAAGCATCTACCGACTCGTAATACCTGCTGTAGTGGTGAGTTTGCTCGTTACAAGTCTGACATTTGTATTTAATGAATTAGTGGTTCCTGCCGCTAACTACCAGTCCAAAATCACCTTAGACAAAGCGCTCAAAAAAGAAAGACCATCCTTTCAGGAAAGGAACATATTTTATCCCGAATATCAAAAAGTCAAGCTACCCAATGGCAAAAAAGTAAACAAAATTAAGCGTTGGTTCTACGCCGAGCAATTTGATGGTAAGCAGATGAGAGGCTTGACAATTTTAGACTTTTCTCAGACCGGTCTGGAACAAATTGTTACCTCTGAGTCTGCCGTTTGGAACCCCACTGAAAATCTATGGGATTTTTTAGATGGAACCATCTATATTATATCTCCCGATGCTTCTTACCGCAATATCCTCAGATTTCAAAAACAAAAGCTACAACTTCCTAGAACACCTTTGGATTTGGCCAAAAAAAATCGTGACTATGGTGAAATGAACATTGCTCAGTCTCTAGAGCGTTTGGAGGTATTACGCCATAGTGGTAATGCTAAAAAAATCCGTAAACTTAGGATCAGAATTCAACAAAAAATTTCTTTTCCCTTTGTTTGTCTAGTTTTTGGTTTAGTGGGAGCTTCCTTGGGAACTCGTCCTCAACGTACAGGTAAAGCAACCAGTTTCGGCATTAGTGTTTTAGTGATTTTTTCTTACTACTTATTAGGGTTTATAACGAATGCCCTAGGTCTAGTTAACATTTTCTCTCCTTTGATGGCAGCCTGGTTACCTAATTTATTTGGACTAGGTGCGGGAGGATTGTTGTTATATAGGGCTGCCCGATAGATAGGCCCGATAGATAGGTAGTTATTGTTGCTAATTGTAAATTGCTAATTGTAAACCTAAATCCGTTGATTAGAGGCTAGCATCAAGTTACAGCGAAGCTGAAATGTCTAACATCGTTGAAACGTGCCATGTCTTTTCGTAATCAACCTCCTGCTTACCTCCGCTATTGGAAAGCTCAACTACAACCTTTGGGACGACCAGCATTTTGGGGAGCAGCTGTCTTGTTATCCCTAATGTTGTGGTTTCTCCGGGAATACTGGAACCGTCCAGAATTGTTAAGGGCAATTGGAATCAATCAAGTGGCTGAAATTGATACTCCCACCCTTGAACCAACCCTGTCTTCTGAAGATGATGAACTAGCAGCAAGGTTGGCTGATATTGATAATTCTGCCTTGCTATTAGCAGAGCTCGAAGCCCTAAGTGCTATATCAGTACCACCACAGCAAACCAAGAAAGGCAAAAAGTCTAAAACCAAAAATTCAGAAGGGTTATTTACTCAAGTTATTCAGCAGACAAAAGCTAACTCCCAAGCAAAATCACCTTTACTAACCCCAAACGTCCAACCTCAGCAGTCCTCAAAAGCCAGAAATCCCTTTGCTACATCTACAAACGATTTGTTTAATATCCCTTCGGTTCCTGGGAGTGGCTTACTGACCAATCCTAACTCTGTTAATCAGAGATCTTTATCCTCAAGCACACTGAACCAGACTAATTCTGTCTTGGGGTTGGGTTCCCTCAATTCCCCATACACTAATCCAGCCGAGTTACCAGTCAGCCCTTTACAGGAAGCCTTGAATAGGCTTAATGCTGCTAAGTCTAATACCGGTAATAGCAAAGCTCAACTACCCGCTAACATATTGCCTTCAAACATCTCTTATGGAAACAGGGGAGTTCTCGAACAACGGAACTCAGGAACTCAGGAAATCAAAGCTAGGGGGGGAATACCGTTGAGGGCAACTGGCAATCAAGCATTACCGACTCCCTCCTATCCAGGACAAATTACCTATCCTGGGGTAACAACACCAGGTGTAACCGGCAACAGGACTTTCTCGACCACACCCACAGCAGCTCCTTCTCCAGGACAAATTAATTATCCTGGAGTCAATCTACCTCGAACAAGGAACGATAGAACTTTTCCGACAACACCTACAGTTCCCCTCAATTCCAACACCTACTCTACTCCATTCCGGCAAGCTACCGGTGTACCAACGGCAGCACCGCTTACACCAGTAGCACCGCAAGGAACTAGTAAATTGGGGCAATTTTCTACCCAGTCTACTAGTCAAAATCAGTTTTTCAATCAGCGTCAGTTAAAGTCTAAGCTTGAACCAAGTCAACTTAGGCGACCTAAAATTATCATTCCCAATCCTTGACATTCCCCGGTCTCCCATATGGGGAGATTCTCCCTTAATAGATTTTGGTTAATCGACTCGCCCTAACCTGACAGCTTGACAGCAACCAAGGGCTTAGGGCAAATCTTCCCAAGGATTGCCCTTAAATGTAGACTTGCACGTTCGGTTCATTGACCCAGTTTCTGGCATGGCTTGTCGTAACAAGTTTGCTCAAAACCTCTGTTGATCGGGTTACCAACTTAAGACACTCAAGTGTCAACTAAAATATTTAATGATTGCCTCAGCAAACTCAGAACACTTCAGGGGAGGTTCTACGGGTGGAGTCATCATCCGGGCTAGGTCATAAGTAACTTCTCGGTTAGCGATCGCATCTGATATTCCCTTCTTAATCAAATCAGCAGCTTCTTGCCAACCCATATACTCTAGCATCATCACTGCTGATAAAATCACAGAGCCTGGATTTATCCGGTCTAAACCCGCGTGTTTGGGAGCTGTGCCATGGGTGGCTTCAAAAATCGCACACGTGTCACCAATATTCGCTCCTGGACCCATACCTAATCCACCAACCATAGCAGCAGCAGCATCGGATAGGTAATCACCATTGAGATTCATCGTGGCTAGAATAGAGTATTCCGCTGGTCGAGTCTGGATTTGCTGGAAAATGCTGTCCGCAATCCGGTCATTGACCATCACTTTATCTTGCCATTGACCTTGCCCATGGGTGTCCCATATGGAATTAAGGACATTTTCCACTTCCTGGATCACTTTCGCCTGTTTTTCTGGGGTCAAGGCATCATAACCCGGTTCAATCGCCCGAGCATTCTCTTCGAGGGTAATGTCAGGATTTTGCTCTTTGTTGCTCAGAATCCAAGATTCCCGTTCAGTTATACATTCTGCTCGAAACTCTGTGGTTGCTAGTTCATAACCCCAGTCCCGGAACGCGCCTTCGGTGTACTTCATAATATTCCCCTTATGTACCAAAGTCACCATCTGCTTAGGCTTAGGTAGCCTGAGGGCATGTTGGATGGCGCGGCGCACTAAACGCTGGGAGCCACTTTTACTGATGGGTTTAATGCCAATACCAGCATCTAAGGGAATCTGTTTTTTGCCATGTTCTGGAGTCGCTGGGATTAGATCCTGATTGAGTAAAGTAATCAATTTTTCAGCAACTTCGCTTCCTTTGGGCCATTCAATACCCAAGTAGATATCTTCTGTATTCTCCCGATAGACAATCACATCCAGTTTCTCTGGAGTTTTGTGAGGAGAGGGGGTTCCTGGGTAGTATTTACAGGGACGCACACAGGCATAGAGGTCATTAATTTGTCGCAGGGCGACATTGAGAGAGCGTATACCACCCCCCACAGGAGTTGTCAAGGGTCCTTTAATAGCAATGCCGTATTCTTTGATGGCATTGAGGGTGTCTTGGGGTAAATACTGATAAGTACCGTACTTTTCGCAAGCTTCGTCACCCGCGTAGATTTTAAACCAGCTGATGCTGCGATCGGTACCATAGGCGCATTGGACTGCTGCATCAATTACCTTCTGGGCAGCTGGCCAGATATCGACGCCAGTACCATCTCCGCGAATAAACGGAATAATTGGGTTGTCAGGAACAATGGGTTGACCATCCTTGTAGGTAATCGCAGAACCAGTCTGGCAAGGGGAGATTTTCTCGTACATAAAGTAGTTTTAATGAATTTCAGATGGAAGTTGGCAATAGACCTATAGTCAGAAAACTACCAGATCTCCTGCACTGGGCTTGAGACATTAAGCTTTTTTGCTGATCAACCCCAGGTAGATGGTAGTTGAGGTAAAGTCTATCCATAGGGGGATGGCAAAAACTCTACCCTTGTTAATCTTCTCATTAAGATGATTACTACTTTACAGGGCAAGACTGGCAGAAAGAGCAGGTAGTTGTTGAGCTTTCTTCCCGAAAATTCCCATTTCTGGGTATTAGCATGAGTGAACGTAGTTCAAGTTCAAAGCTTTGATGAAGTTATTACACCATTGCTCAACTGTTTGAAATCAGCCTTTATGCTGAAATAGGGGTTCTATAGCTTAAGTTCTCCTGTAATAGGAAGGTGTTCAACTGTTTTACAACAGTCAGCCAAGGCTGCTTTGTGCAGCGCCATCGCTCCTAAAAAATTGCTTGGGTGATGTGTCAATAGTTAGGGCTTCAACACCGAAACTTACAGTGTTATTAGCATAGATGCTGCCTATGGTCAATTGAATTCCGATCAAAAGATATGGTGTATTGTTTGTCTGAGTGGGCCTTTCACAGACTTCCAGCCAGATGGCAGCAGCATCAATTCATGACCAATTGGCAGGAGTGTTTGTAGAAAAGGTGGCTCCAGAAAGAATATGAAAAAGATTTTAGTTGTTGACGATGATAAAACCCTGCTAACTCTTTTGAAGCGCTACCTGGAACATCGAGGATACCAGGTAGAACAAGTGTGTTCGGGAACTGAAGCCTTGGAAGCTTGTCTCAAAAATCCACCTGATCTGGTGGTTTCTGATGTTTTAATGCCGGAAATGGATGGTCTAGAGTTTTGCCGTCGTCTGAGAAACATTCCTAATGGTAGGCTGATGCCATTTATTTTTTTATCTAGCAAAGCAGAATTAGAAGACCGTATTAATGGTCATTCTATGGGAGCAGATGATTATTTAACTAAACCAGTTGCGCCTAAAGAACTAGAGGCAAAAATCGAAGCACTGCTAGAGCGCTCGCACCGTATCCATGCTGAAATTGTTCGGTTGATGCAGCAAGCTACTGCTATAGCTCCTGGCCATCTAGCTAACCAATTTTCAACACCAACAGCTGTTGAGAATTCTAAGACTTTTGCTCAGGTAGGGGCAAAACCTCAACCTCTACCCTTGACACCAGCAGAAGAACGAGTATTTTGGCAAGTTATTCAGGGGTTAACCAACAAAGAAATAAGCGATCGCCTATTTATCAGCCCTCGTACTGTTCAGACTCACCTCAGTAGCATACTCCATAAGTTGAAACTACATAATCGTAGCCAATTGGTGCGCTTTGCCTATGAGCAGGGATACAAAAGGCCTAAGGAGTAGACATGGAGCAAAATCGGGTTTATTGGTCAATCTTCGATTTTGACAATAGAGCTGCCTTGTATTTATACTTCCAACAGACATCAACTGAGCTTTTATTCTACTATCAGCTAACCAGTCTTTGGTCTACCCAGCAATTCTCATTTTGGGCAATAGGTGTTCAAATTGGCAAAATTCCTGTACTGTATTAGATCTCTTGCAAAAGTATTTTTTTGATAGTGTTCTTGATGCAGTCGCTCATGGGGGAGACCCCCGCATGAAGGCGCTGCATCGCTTTGCGTCAATTCTTGTCCACTGTTCCGGTGATCCGCAGATTCCCTGTTCCCGACAACTGCCGCGAAGTCTATTGATATCCTGATCAGCCAAGAGACTTGAAGTCACACCAGACCACCAGGGTTGTTCGACACAATAGTAGATCTCTTGCAAAAGTCTTTCGTGGTATGATATAAAGCTTAGTGATTTTTGATTTAGTCTACCCTTAAGACTAACCAATTTGCTTTGTACTCTCTTTGTATATAAGCCTAGTAAACAATAGACCTAATTTTTCCAAAAATTTTTATTGTAACTCAAAATATTTTTGCAAGAGGTCTAGTGAGTGATCTTCCCTCCTGGCTGAAATCGCTGACAGATAAGCCCAAAGGCAAATGGTCGAGTAAGATGGTACGCACCCTTTTGGGATCTTCAAGATCTAGGTTTTGGCTTGTCGATGCCGTTGTGCGAAATCCCCCAAAGCATGCTAAACCAAGTATCCATTGATTGTTCTCATGATGACTATAAGTAATACTACCCACAACTGATGTCGTCTTCCATCAATGGATCGAAAATCTTTTACCTCACCGAGTCTTTCAATTAGAGAAGAACCCATTTTTTGATTACTTTGCAACATTCTTAAGTGTCAGGGCTTTCAGAGGGAATGAAACAACCCTGCGGTTTAGCTAGTAGGCAGTGTTGACTATGAGTATAAACATCGAAGCAATGGGGATCTAAGAGAATCGCCTCAGTGATAGAAAAAATATTCTGGTGTCATGAAATCGTTAACTTGAATCGTGCTTGATCCCCTTGTTCAAAGAAGTAAGAAGAGGATGTAAATGGCGAACGAAGAATGAGTGAGCAATTTTTTGCATATGTTTTTGGAATCGGATTTACATCGCCTGTATGTATAATAGTAGTTGGTAAGTAAACTGCCGTACTGACTAAAAGCCAAGACTTACCTGGTAGCAGAGCTTATAAAATCTGTCAAACCCCCTGAGTCTCCTGGTAAAAAATCCAATCAATATGGTAGACGGCAAAGTAGAAATCAGCTCCTTCGGGGCGAGGGAAGTAGCCTTGGTAGTAGAGAAACCTGCTACCGGAGTAAGTCCTTTTAACTCAGGATTGTCTGCCTGACGCACTCAGAACTATTTTCAAGTGAGATGACTGGAATCTACACTGCCGATGAATTACAACAGCTGATGGCCCAGGAGTCAGAGCGATGGCGACCACTGGTATTTACTAATGGGTGTTTTGATATACTACACATTGGTCATGTGCGTTACTTAAAGATTGCCAAATCCTTGGGTTCAGCTCTAGTGGTCGGGCTAAATAGTGATCAATCAGTAAACCGCATTAAACCATCACAGCCAGGATATCCTTCCCGACCACTGGTTCCTGAAATACAGAGGGCAGAAATTCTGGCAACTCTCAAACCCGTAGATGGGGTAGTGATTTTTGCTGAAACCACAGCTAATCGTTTAATTGAAGCACTGCAACCAGAGGTCTATGTTAAAGGGGGTGACTATAGTCTATCCACTTTACCAGAAGCCCAAATTGTTCAATCCTACGGGGGGCGGATTGAGTTAGTCCAGGTTGAATTTCCTACCTCCACTACTCAAATCATTAACCGCATTCTTCAGGCTCGATAAGCACGTGAGAATAGAGAATGGTTAAAATTTGGTAAATTGTTGTGGGTGTAAATTGATTCTTTGTCAATTTCGGAAAAAACTTTTCATACCCTCGGGTGTTGTCTCTTCCTAGCTGGTGTCTCCCTATATACTTCAGTATAGGCACGCTACATTAGGCATGATAGCAGGCTTACATTACGTACTAAGCACGCTTACACACTTAACTATTAACCATTAACCATTAACCATTAAACCAACACCTAACCCCCAACCCCTAACAATTCTGCAAGTTAATTGTTCAACCAGCGATGAGAGTGAAGCACCGAAGCGAGACGATTGACGGACTACGATCGCACGAATTTTGGCACAAGTTGTTCATTGTAAAAGGTTTAAGGTTAGACAATTATAAGCTTGAAGGTTGTATACAAGCGGTTCCTTGCCGTAGTCTAGGTTAAAAGCATGAACTTGCTTGACTCTCGACTTTAAAACCTATCACATTCAATCTTCTTGAGTGCAACCTCAAACCCTACCCTTCATGAGCGATCAAACGGCCCGGTTACCAGCAGAAGTCTCTAACACAGTTGCCGAACTCCAGCGCCAGCTAAAGTCTAGTTCTGAAAAAAAACAACAGGCTTTGATTCAGGAACTTGCCAACACTGGCACTGCCGGGTTAGACGTGTTAATGGAATTTTTACAGGAGCAACATGCCAACCCGACTATCCTCAGTGCTGGTTTTGCCTATCAAGCCCTCCATCAAGCCAATATGCCCAAAACCAATGAATTTTTGCAAACCTATTTTCCTACTGGGGTTGTACCCCTACGTTCTGAAGCAGGCATTGATTACACACCCGTGCAACAGCTGTTAGTTAAACAAGATTTTCTCGCAGCTGACCGTCTTACTCTCGAAAAACTCTGTGAGTTAGCAGGAGCTGCTGCTCTACAGAGAAGATGGCTGTATTTTTCCGAAGTAGACAATTTCCCGATTACAGATTTGCAAACTATTGATATCTTGTGGGTTATTCACTCTCAAGGCAAATTTGGATTTTCTGTGCAGCGGGAGCTTTGGTTGTCTTTGGGCAAGAACTGGGAAAAACTTTGGCCAAAAATTGGTTGGAAAACTGGCAATCGCTGGACCCGATATCCCCATGAGTTTATCTGGGATCTCAGTGCACCAAAAGGTCATTTGCCTCTTTCCAATCAGCTCAGAGGTGTTCGGGTATTTTCCTCTTTGCTTTCTCATCCAGCTTGGTCTACTCGGATATGACTGCCATAAGCAGTCAGGAAGGAAAAAACCACAAAAATGCTTCTGATACCAAAAAAAATGGCATGATTTAAGCATTTATTTTCCTGAGAATTTGTTTACTTCACTACTCTATCTGGGAACCTTAAGTGTTGTGGGTAGTACTACAGTAGCCAGTAGACTGTGGTGCTACCAAAAGTAAGCATGGGAAATGGGTTGGTTATGGCAAAAGAAAATCAACTTTTTTGTACTCTGGATGGTTTGACTCCTAAAGAACGGGAAAAAAAACGACTGAAAACTCTTCGGGATTTAGGTCTACTCGAAGCAGAAACAGTACCAGTTTTCGACGAGGCAACTCAAACTACTGCCAGATTTTTAGATGTGCCTATCTGCATTTTGGGCTTTATGGTACAAACGCAACAGCACATCAAATCAGCTGTGGGATTATCTAGAATCGGTCTAATGAATCGAGTGGCACAGTCCCGTCAGTTGCCCCGTAGTGAATGCTTTTGTAGCTATGTAGTAGATAGTCATCAAATGTTGGCGATTAATGATACAGTCGCCAACCCTGTCTTTGCTAGTAGTGTACTGGTTCACCACTACGGTATCCGTTCTTACTTAGGTGCACCACTGTTAACTGCTGACGGAGAGTGTTTAGGTACTCTAGCAGTTATGGATTTAGTACCTCGCAATTTTACCACCAAAGATTATGAGTTTTTGGCAATTACCGCTCGTTGGAGTCTCAGTGAATTTGAGCGGAATCATTTTTTGAAAAAAGAGCGTGACCGGTTTGTTAACTGGCTACCTAACTCTTCCACAGAGGCTCAGCACTCTAAGGAAGTGGAGTATGAACGGGAAACTTCTAGCCCTAAGAATTTATCTCTAGATGAGATGGCTGGTTTTAGCTCAGTTCACACTATTAAGTACAAATTACTAACTCAGCTTACACAAGAATTGCGCACACCTCTAACATCGATTATGGGAATGGCTAGTGTATTAAGTCGCCAAGTTTATGGGTCTTTGACTGATAAACAAAAAGAATATCTAGAAATTGTTTATTGCAGTGGTCGTCAGCTGGTCTTGATGGTTGATGAAATCCTTTGCTTGGGGATTTTTGAGGAAAACAGTGAACAACTAAATTTAACTGCTGTAGATATTGAAATGCTCTGTCAACAAGCAATGAACAATTTAGCACAGATAGCGCAGCAACATCGACAAAAGTTGCATCTATCTGTAGAGCCAGGTAATCGTATCTGGTTTCTGGATAAAGAAAAGGTGCGACAAATGCTATATTACCTTATATTCAGTGTTATCTACTCTGCTGAGGCAGGGGGTGAAGTACGCATCCATGTCTCTCGAAAAACTGATTTGGAGAGAGCTAATGTCGTGTCTTTGAAAATCGCGGTTTGGGTTTCTCACCCCTGGCTCGGAGATGGTCTACCTCAAATGTACGGACAAATTTCTGAGTTACCGTTACAATCCCCCTCAGCAGCAGCAGCGGTTGCTAATGCTTTAGAAACCCCATTCATCACTGAAGCACTGGGAATAAGTGAACTACCTTCGAGTTCAAACTTTCTCTGTGACAATCAGTTTTTATCCAGTTCTTTTGATCCAGAAACCAGTAGTTGGGGTTCTGAATCGGAAAAAACACCTCAGAATAGTGAATCTCGTGAAAGTTTAGGGCTATTACTAAGCTGCCATTTAGCTAAACGCCATAGAGGAAAAATTTCTGTTGAAGGTTTGCCAGAGTTAGGGTATCGCTACGTGATTACTTTACCTAAATTAGAGTCTTCTGATCAAAACTGTTAAACCACTGTTCCAATTCATTGACTGATATGTTAAACTAATATGGCTAACGCTACTGTCAAGGTGATATACCCAGCAAACATAAACCGTATTTCTCAAAAAAACTCATAAATAGAAGACTAACGGCTGATAAGGGTTGCTCAGTTAATAAATTGTTTAATTTTGCCTAGTCTTTCTGAAGTGGTCGATAGCAAAAGTACTAAAGACCCCCTGAGAACGCCAGCTTTTCGGGAAGCGTCGAAAAGTTTTTTAGTATTTGGTGAGTCAATCCTGATCTAAAATCAAAGATTATAGATGGGGTGGGTTCAAATAAAAAATAGACAATGAATTCAGCTTGGGCTAAGTTTACTCTTTCAAATTTACAGCTGTATCGGTGGCGAGGCACTAGCTATTTGTATCGCCTGGTAGGACTCCTAGATTCTTGGCGTCAGAGTAGCTTCCTCCTACAGTGGTCTGACCCAATAGGAGCGATGATAGTTGCTCTGGTGTTCGGTTTAGCTCCTTTTGTCTCCAATGCTCTAGTAGGCATCTTGTTAATGGCAAGTGCAGGGTTCTGGGTATTGCTAACCTTATCCGATGATATAGGAAAGCCGAAGGTAAGCCCCATTCATCTTTTAGTTTTTTTGTACTGGAGTGTTGCCACTATAGCCACCGCACTCTCTCCGGTGAAAGGGGCTGCCTCTAGTGGTTTGGTGAAATTAACCCTTTATTTGTTGTTTTTTGCCCTGATGGCAAGGGTATTGCGTTCCGGTCCGCTTCGTAGCTGGATTATTACCCTGTTTCTCCATATCTCACTAATTGTCAGTATTTACGGCTTGCGGCAGTGGTTTTTTGGGGCTGAAGCATTAGCTACCTGGGTAGACCCCACTTCAGCAGCAGCAAAACTGACACGGGTCTATAGTTATCTGGGCAACCCGAATTTACTAGCTGGTTATCTGATCCCAGCAGTAGCATTGAGTTTGGCAGCAGTATTTGTCTGGCAGGGTTTGCTCCCCAAAGCCTTAGCACTGACGATGGTGGTCGTGAATTCAGTTTGTCTAGTGCTAACCTTTAGTCGGGGTGGATGGATTGGTTTTGTTGTTTGTATTTTCGTCTTCTTGATCCTGCTGGTGTATTGGTACAGTGTACAGTTGCCCCCTAAATTACGCCCTTGGGCAATGCCAGCCTTATTAACCAGTTGTGTTGGGGTTATGCTTCTCGCAGTCATGTTTGTTCCAGCTATACGCGATCGCATTGGTAGTATTTTTGTTGGTCGGGAAGATAGTAGTAACAACTTCCGCATGAATGTTTGGTCTGCTGTGGTGGACATGATTCGTGACCGACCCATCATTGGCATTGGTCCAGGTAACAACGCCTTCAACAAAATCTATCCCCTTTTCCAACGCCCGAAATATACCGCCCTCAGTGCCTATTCCATTTTCCTAGAAACTGCAGTAGAAATGGGTTTGATTGGGATGTTATGTTTCCTTTGGTTGTTGATGGTCACTATAAACCAAGGTATGCAACAACTAAGTCGTCTGAGAAATTTAGCTAACCGTCAGGGATTTTGGCTGATGGGAGCCATTGCTACCATGTCAGGAATGCTCGCCCATGGTCTGGTAGATACTGTTTGGTACCGTCCTCAAGTGCAGACCTTATGGTGGCTAGTCGTTGCCATTATTGCCAGTTTCTATGTCAATCCGAATTCTGACCCGTAAAAAGTTTAGCTGTCCGGCAAAATTCATCCCACACCTATGCGCAGCATAGGTGTGGGATGAATTTTGCACAGAGTATGTATGGAATTGCTATAATATATGTACTGATAAACAAAGCCTAAAATGCTGGTTTGTCAGCTATTTAACTAGCAAAAAAATAGAATTTTTGTATTGTTCCGGCGCGGAGGGGCATCCCGTGTCGTTAATAAAGCTTGCCGAGTATCCGTTCGCGCAGCGTCGGCGAAAGCCGATACCGTTGGGTGGAGTTGGCAAGAAGCCCACACTGACCTTACAGGTTCAGTGTGGGAGTATGTCACAATTTGCAGGTTGCTTTGGAGGTTGGAGGTTACAAGTTACCAAGTTACAGGTTGCTAGTTTTGTACTAAACAAACAACCTTGGCCTATTGGCCACGCTACGCGAACAACCCACCAACCTTGGCCTATTGGCCACGCTACGCGAACAACTCACCAACCTACCAACCTACCCTTCACCGAAGCCCTTTGGCAAACAACCTTCAATAACGTTTGAGAGCCCTTGCCATATCTCGCTGATCCTGACGCCTCTTGATCGTCTCGCGCTTATCATGGAGCTTTTTCCCTCTGCCCAAACCAATGCTGACTTTAACTAAGCCGCGCTTCAAATAAATCTTTAAGGGGACAAGGGTTAAGCCTTGCTGTTCTAATTTACCGGTGAGCTTATTGATTTCCTTACGGTGCAGCAGTAGTTTTCGGCTGCGACGGGGGTCATGATTGAAATATTCGTTGATATTTTGGTACGGAGAGATATGGACATTGAGCAGCCACGCTTCTCCACCACGAATCAAGCCATAGCCATCCCGCAAGTTGACCTTGCCAACTCGGATAGACTTCACCTCCGTTCCCTTTAACTCAATCCCCGCCTCGTAAGTCTCTAAAATTTGGTAGAGAAAACGAGCTTGTCGATTATCACTAATAACTTTATAACTTTCACCTTTATCACTCATAGTCTTGCCACTCCCACAAGCTTGCAGTTATTTAACTGTAGCGCCTGAGGTTAGAACTGGCGACAACGGGAAACTATTAACTTTTATGAATAAATTGAGATTTACCTGCAAAACGGTTACAATAGATACAGAAACAGAAAATCGTTCATCTCTTCATGACTTAACCATAGGTGATCAAGGTTCATGGAGAGACGGAAGTAAGGATAAATCCTGAAGGAACGCGCCTCTTATCACTACACTGACATTATGAGGCGAAGACAATGAAACTTTCTTATCGCGGTGTTAGCTACCCATACCATCCTTGCAAAGTTTCCACAACAGCAGTTGACTCTATTGGCAAGTACCGGGGGCTGAATTGCCGATTGGGTAGTGCCCATCCTATACCACTTGAGCAACACAAAGTCAACCTCAAATATCGTGGCGTTTCTTATTAACTAAATATTAGCTCAGTATTCTAGCCTACAAACAAGGTGTCTCTAAACTTATAGCCAGTGGTGGCGATATGCCTTAGGCATGTGCCCTGTAAGCAATCACTCTCTTGGTATGCGTTCCCTACCGCTTGGAATAAGCGCGGGGTTCCACCCCATCTTTAATTTGGCTGCCTGATTGGGTGACAACCCAGCTGGATCGAGAAGTAGTAGATGCCACCCTGACTACTTCCCTCAGCTACTTACAGAGGATATCCTCTGTAAGTAGCTGAGGTTTTTTTGTGTTGATATCAGTTTTTACAGAAGATTTGTGATATAAATATTTATAATATTTAACATAAAGTAACAAGAGACTACCTAGAGGCAGGAAAAATTAACTATGGGACTCTTTAATTTGTTCAACTCTCAGACCAAGTACGTTGATGAAGACAGCCAGGACATGGCACAGTCCATAGAAGCTAACCAGTCCCAAGAGTTTTTCTTGGACACAGATGAAGCCAAAACCATGGGAAACATTGACTACATGCGCAGCAGCGTTAAGGTCAAGAAATCCTATCCCAAGACCAAAACTGCTATTTTAAGGGGTGAAGTGGTAGAGGAGATCTCTGCTACGGATAAAGCAACCCTTTCCCAAAATCAGACACCTATCGCCACCTCTGAGCCTGTTTCCCAGTCTGGAGCTACATCCGAGTCTGGAACTACATCAGGACAAAACGGTCAGCTAAGCTCTCAACGCCGTCGCCCTGACTCCAGCCTAGATCCTTTCCTCAAAATGGCTGAGGATCTAAGAAAGGGTTAATTCAGTGCTTTGTAGATTGACTCCAATTCTACAAAGCATGATCAAATCTTAACTGCACCAGTGGCAAATTTGATTTTTAGATAATCCTCTTCCATCTTGGCTCCTGAAGGTTTCAGGGCTGCTAAAGCTTGGGGGAGGACTAAATTGCGCCGATGGTTACCAATGCGAACATTCAATTCATCTCCTGTTTGAGTAAGCTGTATTTTGTCTTTGGGTATACCAGGTAGGTACAGTTCTAAGCTGTACTCATTTTTATGCTGTATAACTCTAATGGTGTTTTCTTGGTAATACACTTGAGTGGGATCTTCTGAACCATAGAGGGTTTCTTTGAGACGCTCCAATGCCTCAATACCGCACATCTCTTGGGAATAGAGGGGAACTTCTTTAATGGGTAAAGGGCGGAAATTGTCGTGAATTTCCTGGCGGTACTGTTGCTGATTTTCTTTCCAGCGTTGGAAAAATGGGTCAGTTACTTGGTCAGGAATAATCCGATTGGCAACAACTAGATCAGTGGCAACGTTGTATAGGCTTAAGTAAGCATGAGCTCGTAAGGACTCCTTAATCACCATTCTCTCAGGATTAGTAACCAGACGCACTGATGTTTGTTGGTTGTCAGTGAGTACCTTCTCTAAGGCTTCAATTTGTTCATAAAACTCATAGGGAGCATCCATGACCTCTTTATCTGGTAAAGAAAAGCCAGCAATGGGTTTGAATAACGGTTCAACCAAAGGTCTCAGAGCAACTGACATACTTTGTAGTGGCTTATAAAAACGGCGCATATACCAGCCACTTACTTCTGGTAAGCTCAGTAACCGTAGCGCAGTACCAGTAGGAGCTGAATCAATAACCAGAACATCGTACTCGTCTTCATCGTAGTGACGTTTCATGCGGACGAGACCGAAAATTTCATCCATACCAGGAAGAACGGCTAATTCTTCTGCCTGTATCCCATCTAAGCCCCTAGCTTGCAGCACTTGGGTAATGTAACGCTTAACCGCTCCCCAGTTTCCTTCCAATTCCATCAGAGCGTCAAGTTCTGCTCCCCAAAGGTTGGGACGAACTAATCGGGGGTCGTGACTGAGTTCAATATCGAAACTATCTGCTAGGGAGTGAGCTGGGTCAGTACTCAGAACGAGGGTTTTGTAGCCTAACTCGGCACAACGCAAGCCAGTAGCAGCGGCTACAGAGGTTTTTCCTACTCCTCCTTTACCGGTCATCAAAATTACGCGCATGGTATGCTCCAGCTGTTCTGAGAAAAGTTTACATTTATTTACTTTACATTACTCTACAAAAGCTGCTTAAGTACGTCCAGGCGTGAACAGTCCCAATAATCTATATGAGAAACAATTAACCCCTCAGCATTCAGCTTTAACTCGCTCCAGCCAGGAATAGTCATTCGAGGTTTCCAGGGTAATGGCGTAGTCCAGCTGAGAGTCCAGCGGGTGTTAATTGTATCTCCTGACTCGGAAATGTGTTGCAAATCTAGATGGGGCTCGAGGAACCAGCGATTGATAAAGGCAATCATTTGTTTGTAACGCTCAAGCCCGCGAAACTGGTTGAGGGGGTCTTTAAAATAGACGTCTGAGGCGTAGATGCTATAAGTTTGGTCAGCTGGGAACCTTTGATAGTCTTGTTCGATAATTTGGGCTATAGGACTGAGAATCTCTTGTTGGTCAGGGTTTTCAGTGTTATTATACCGATTTGTATTCATACGTTGTATTCATACAGGTATTAATAACCTAATATATTTCGTTATTTAGTTGTTAGTCCTACTGGCTTGTTCAAACAAGGGTTTTTTGGCAATTGGATCTAACCCGACGGAAGTCAGCAGTTTGTGCAAAGCTTCTTTCAAGTTCTCGTCATTGGGGCTCTGCCTTCGCAACTCTACCAGAGTGGTTAATGTTTCGTACCAAAGCCGATCATTTACGTAGATTGCAACACGCTGTTGGGGGGTTGCTTGCTTTATACGCTGCACAAGCTTTGGAGCTTCTTCAACTCGCTTGACCCCACCATCAATATAGATATTGTTTAAGGAGCAGCCGGGATCAATCAATCCTACCTGCCAGTCATACTTCTGATTAACTTCTAAGGGAGGTAGGTTCACAAAGGGAGGAAGCGTTATACTCCTAATTCCAGCATTTACCTGATCGGGTAAGGGATAGTTGACTGAGTAAAGCTCCTTTCCATCGGCATCTTTGAGCACAAACTTTAAATCTAGCCCTGCTGATTCCATAGATGGCATATACCAAGAGAAAGTGGGGTATTCAGCAACCGTTGTTCCCATCCTAGAACTGGGAACCAACGCTACAGGAGGATTTTTGAGTTTTGGTTTCGGGCAGTTGGGACTCCTAGTTCCTCCAGGACGTCCGACATCCGAGGGTGTACCATTTTCGCCGTCTGAAGGTGGATGATAGTCAGATAATTCCCAGTGGTTCGGTATCTTCTCAATCAGTTCCCTCCCTAGGGAAAAACTCGCCTGAGCTTGTACCTGGGCTGGAAGATTGACTGCCAGAGTAAAAGCTAAAGCAACCATTAAGAGCGTAAATTTTGATGAACGTGTTAACCAAGCCATGATAAAACTATTCCCTGGTAGAGCCAAGTTTCTCTTAAGTAAGCAGGATAAGTAACAAGTATGGCAGAACAACAGCCCTTGGAGGCACCCGTAATCCCTCTAAAAGGATCAGGTTTTCAGACCTTACCTACGTCATTTTAACAATAACTTCAGGTATTTGAGACATCGCCACTCTAAGCTTATAATCTTGTCTAAATCTTCATCTGATCTTCATCTGATTTACTCATGATTCTGAATTCAGCTCCATTTTTTAAAGAACGACAAAAATTCGACAAAACTATCCGACCAATTGGAGCATCTTCCTTGCAAGGAATAGCATTTTTGATAGAAAAAATAATTGCTATCGACTCCATAAAGGGCTATCTCCTAGAAATTGATATCTTCACAGATAATACAAGGATTTTGAATCCAGAACGGGACTCAGATTTGGTCGGCGTGACTGGTTTAGCCCTGGCAGGAGAAACCCTCTGGTTAACGCTACAAGATAGTGTTTATTTTTGCCAGATAAATGAAAATTTAACCCTACAACACTTTGTTGATTTGCCTTACAATGCTAACGGAATCGCTGTTAAAGATTCAACGGTTTATGTTACCTGTAAAAAACTGGAAAATATTATTATTTATAGCAGCAATACAGGTCATGAAATTACCCGGTTGCGTTCTCCCGGAGTTGGCATTGAACATATAACAATCCGCGATGAAGAACTGTGGGTATCCGATGACCAAGAACAGACAGTTTACTGTCTTGATCGAGCAACTGGCGAAATTCAGTTCAGTGTACTCACCCCCTTTGAAAATCCTACTGGCTTAGCCTTTTATACTGACCCTCAGACGGGAGATGATACCCTCTATGTTGCTTATGCAACTGAGGAGGCTTACATCCGGGATAACCCTAACGCTGATCCTAATTATGAATTGCAGTATCGCGATCGCACTTTTATTCATCCGTTACACTTTACCTACAATCCGGAAGGTCGCTACGCACTCTCCAATGGCTATTTAATCGAAATGTCCTACGTGGAGGAACTTGACCCCCTCAAGGATATCGAGTTGAATGATTTGGAATGGCGAATTGCCTTGCCATCGGAAACTGACCGACAAAAGGTGTCAAAAGTCGAACCCGTGGGTATACCCTTTACTATAGACGTTCAAGATGGTCAACAAGTTGCCGTCTTTAAGTTTGACAACCTCAAGCCAGGGGAACGCCATATCTTTGGCTGGAAGGCACTCTTAGAAGTTTGGAGTATCAAGTACCGCCTGACACCAGCGGATATGGAGGGGTTGCCTGAGTTACCGCCAGAATTTCAGAACCGTTATTTGGTGGATGATGACAAGTTAGCCATGGATACAGAAATCATCCGCCGTTCGGCTCTTGAAGCAATTGGTAGCGAAACGAATCTGTTGCGGCAAGTCTACAGTATTCGCAATTATGTCTACGACAAACTTTCCTACCACGTGACCCCTAAAATAGATACTCCAGACATTGTGCTACGAAGGGGTGTGGGCTCTTGCGGCGAGTATTTGGGAGTATTGCTAGCTTTGGGACGGCTTAATGGTATCGCGTGCCGTACTGTTGGTCGTTACAAATGCCCTCCCCATCCTGACCAAATCGGTATTCCTTTGGTACCAGATTTTAATCATGTTTGGATGGAATTTTATATCCCAGGAATCGGCTGGCTACCGATGGAATCGAGTGCTGATGATACGGTTGAAGGGGGTCCTTATCCCACTCGGTTTTTGATGGGTCTTGCCTGGTACCATATAGAGATCGGTAAAGGAATTAAGTTTGAAATCCTGAAGAGTCAAGGGGTGCCTGTGAAAAAGGAAGATATTTCGATTGGTGAGTTAGCTATTAATCATGTGCGGTTTAAGATTGTGGCAGAATTGCCCAGTGGTAGTGCTTCAATCGAACAATAACGACTACTACTGGCAAGGGTAGCCATAAAGAAGTGGCTTGGAGGGGATCTAAGACCAAATCGAGGACATAACTCCTAGACTTGGGCTACCCCCGTGATGTCATAAGCCTACACCATACCTGCTGGGATTGGTGTGTGGTAGTTCAGTATAGGTTAGGGGGAAATTTAGTCATGGATGTTATTCCAGCTATAGACTTACTTGAAGAAAAATGTGTGCGGTTAGTCCAGGGAGACTACCAGCGTGCGCAAGTATTTAACGATAACCCAGTCGAGGTAGCGAAACAATGGGTTGAACAAGGTGCATCACGGCTGCATGTCGTTGATTTGGATGGCGCAAAACTCGGTAAGCCAGTCAATACTAAGGCCATCGAAGCAATTGTGCAGGCGGTACCTGTGCCAGTGCAAGTCGGTGGTGGATTACGCTCGCGCTCCGGAGTCACTCAACTGTTGACTCTAGGCGTCGATAGAGTCATTATAGGAACGGCAGCGGTGGAAGACCCTTCCCTAGTGGAACAGCTTTGCACTGAATTCCCAGGAAAGATTGTAGTTGGTATTGATGCTCGTCAGGGATGGGTGGCCACTCACGGTTGGTTAGAAACCTCAGAAATTGCAGCAATTGACCTAGCTGAACAAATGACTCAGCTGGGAGTAACTACGATTATTTACACCGACATTCACCGGGATGGAACTCTGTCTGGACCAAACCTAGACGCTCTAAGAGAACTAGCAAGTCATATATCGATCCCCGTGATTGCCTCTGGGGGTGTCAGTTCAATCACTGACCTGTTGAGTCTACTGACTCTCGAACCTCTAGGGGTTACGGGTGTAATTGTTGGTCGTGCGCTTTACACCGGAGATATGTCTCTCAAAGAAGCTATTCAAGCAGTCGGTCCTGGAAGGTTACAAGATATCCCTCTAGATATGGGCTTTTCTAGCTTTGCTTGATCACTCGTCAATGGAAAAAGGGAAAATTGATCTGATTCGAGCCAAATACCCCATGATCAGTTTTTCATTGTCAGGGGCAATATTTTAAGATAATAATTTGTATAATTGCTTCCTGATTACACTGTAAAAGTTTAGTAAAGGGGGAAAGGGCAAGGAATTCTAACCATTGACCTTTTCCTTTTTATATTTATAACTTAAATTCAATATCATACTACTAAACTCAATTCCATTCTTCAAGTGTTATTTAGCTAGACAGGAGGACAAGGTAATGGGGAGATAGGTAGATAGTGCTACCTATGAATGTCACTTGGTACCAGCAAACACCATTGCCCTAACTTAACCATTCCTTCATTTTATCCGGATATTTGATAAGTTTTGCGTAAAATTTTCCAGTTCTAGTGTCAAAAACTAGTTTGTTAACACAAACTAACTACAGAGCTGATGGTTAGTGGCAACTACCGAAGGTATGATAGGGGAGCGATTAGCCATAGGTTCAGTTACTCTTGAACATAACTTATACCAATAAATAAAAAGGCACATATAGAGATGGGCAATAAATCAGAGCTTTTCCCACAGGGGAATGGTAAATATATCCACTCACAGCCCGTCATCTACCACACTAGAAACTCAAAATACTATCAGGATGGGCGTAAGCTAGAGGAGATTTGGACGATCATACGGCGTCGCTTTTTAGTGGCTGCTGGTGTAGCAATTACGATAACAGCTAGTATTTTTTTATGGACCTCTAATCAGAAACCTCTGTACGAAGGCAAGTTCCGACTCAGTCTGGAGCCTCTGACAGCACAGGATGATGATGAAAATCAATCGACACCAGCTTTTGAAACCTTGGCTTATAAAACCCAAATGCTGGTACTGCGTAGTGAGAAACTCATCACTCCCGTGATTGAGGAAATAAACAAGCGCTATGGCAAAACTAGCTACAAGTCTTTAGTCAAGAATAATCACCTGAGGATCAAACATATTGAAGGAACTAGTGTCTTAGAAGTACGTTACCGGGATAGTGATCCTCAAAAAGTTCACTTTGTTTTAAAGCAGCTTGCCGATAATTATATCAAGTACTCCCGCCAACAAGAAGCAACTTACCATCACAAGGACCTTGAGCTAGCAAATAGAGAGTTGCCTCAAGTTCGCCAAGAGGTAGACAGACTGCAGGAAGAACTGCTGAAGTTGGAGCTAGGGAACAAGTTAATTGACTATGATAATCAAAAACAGCAGCTTTCAACTCAGATTAGCCAGATTAAGCAACAGCAATTAGATACTCACATCCAGCTTAAGGAAGCTCAGTCGTTCTACCAGATCATCTCTCAAAAGCTAGGACTGTCATCAAATCAGGTCAAGGACTCTCGCGCCTCGGAGTTAGCTCTGGCTCAAGTGACTTTGGCTGAAAACCCTTACTACCAAAAGATGCTCAACCACCTAGAACAGGTTGAGACTGAGATTGCTATTGAGTCAAGCCGCTATACTCCAGAGAGTGCCACCATCAAGACCCTACAGCAGCAAAAATATAATTTCTTATCCCTGTTACGCTCTGAAGCTGAACAGGTACTGGGGATCAAACTAACAGATACAGATGTTCCTAAGATATCACCCAATTCAATTCACCAGCAGCTCACTCAACAACTGGTAGATCAGAGCATCCAAATATCAGTTTTGGAAGCACGACAACAAGCTCTTGCTGAGGAAGAAGAAAGTCTTGAGCAAGACATGAAACAGATGTTGGTGATAGATCCAAAGTACACCAGTTTACAGCAGAAACTTACAGATACAACCCAACGATTAGACACTCTGTTGGCACTTAAGGAAAGCTTACCGCCTTATTCTCCGAAACTTATTCTCAAACCCAAACAGCCTCAATATCCGATTCCACAACATCAGGAACTTCAGATTATTTTGGGAGCGATCGCAGGTATATTACTGGGTACAGGAACAGGGTGGTTGATGGAGCGCTTAGACCATGTGTTTCACTCTCCCGACGAACTTAAACATCGCACCCAATTGCCTCTTATTGGTGTTATTCCTTACCATCAAGCACTTAAGCCCACCAAGTCATCAACCAGTCGCAAAGGTATACCTTTTGTTCCTAGCTTCCCTAAGGTACAGAAAAATAACTCAACGCCAAAACTCCAGCAAGCTTCTCCCTTTTTAGAGGCTTTCCGGTTCCTCCATCGCAATATCGGCTTACTGGGCTGCGATAAGCCAATCCAATCGATTGTGATTAGCTCAGCTAGACCAGAAGACGGTAAATCTACCGTTGCTGTCCACCTAGCTATAGTGGCTGCTGCTATGGGTCGGCGGGTGCTACTGGTGGATACAAATCTGCGCCGTCCCCGGGTACATAAAATTTTTGGTTTGAACAATCAACTTGGTTTGAGTAGCGTTCTTAGTAATCGGATCAAAGCTAACCGAGCCATCCAGCAAGTGCCCATGTGGGATCATCTTCATGTGCTAACTGCTGGTTCCCCAGCACAGGATCCGATTCGGTTACTATGTGCGCCAAAGATGAGAACTTTGATGGAGCATTTTAATGCTGTTTTTGATTTAGTTATTTATGATACACCTCCCGTGATCGGACTTGCCGATAGCCGCCTCCTAGCAGCTAACACGGATGGTATGGTCTTGGTAGGTAGATTAAATAAGACTGACCGCTCAGTTCTAATGCAAGCCTTGGATGAACTCAAAACCTCTAGGACTAATCTTTTAGGTATTGTTGCTAATGATGTTGAGAACTACGCAACTAGCTCCTATTATCAGCATCAGGACTACTATACAACCGATTCAGCAACCATGAAGGTGAAAAAGCTTCTAGATCAGAACATGAGATGATATGAAGTCCGGTTAATAACTTCTAATATGGTTGATTGCTTTTTTTTAATGGTTAATGGTTAATCGTCAATTAACCATTAACCATTATAGTTAGTGAGCAGTAGCTGGGGATGAAAATACGTATGTTAACAAAACTAGCATCACCCTTGACACCATCAAGGTTAATGTTAACACGACTAGGGAAACCTGGACACTTAAGCGTAACCGTTTACCCTTACGATACAAACGTTTATCCGGTACAGGGTGAGCAGTTTTAGAAAAGAGTGTTAATGGTTGATTAGGCTGATAAGGATTCCAAAATACATGGGCACCTAAATTATGCTCGGCATAGGGTTTCATAGTTCAAAATTAGAGGTAGTGTGTTGAGAGCGAACCAGCGTTTACGCCCTGTGGTGTAAACGTTAGTAGTAAAACACCAGACAGAAACTATCTCAGTCTTGATAGTGATGCAAAACCACTGTCCAAATTGATTTGGAGGGGCTTGTCGTTTTTAAGCAGGGCTTACGTATTTGTTTTACAAAAGCTATTTCAGGGGGTATGCGCGACCACCAGATGAATAGGGTGGGTGGTAGGTTAAAACCAGCTTTTTATTCCTTTTTTCTGGTATAGTAGGGTATAGTAAATCGGTGTAATTTGTAGTTAATGACTCAAATAGCGGTGAAAAACCCGCACGGTCAGCAAAAAACTACAAGATACAAACTAAAAGATACAAATAAGCGCAATGTATGTAGCCTTAAGGTCAGCATAGTTGAGCTTGTAGGGGCTTGTTGACTGCTCTCACTGGGAAGATAGTCCAGTGACAGCTACTTTCAGTTGAGTAGCTTGGTTTTAAACCGCTTTGGAACAACCGCTGAGAATCCCGCCTACTTTAGTGCTGGGATAAGTCAAAAGTAGTTTTAATCCTTTTATCCCCTATAGCTAGCAGGGCTGTTTGATTCGTTTAGACTCTGGATGAGTAAGGTCAGAGGCAGAGGAGAGGGTAGAGGGGGAGGAAGATGATATGGTTTGGTTATTTTGTCTTTCTTCCAAGTCAACCTTGTCTTCCTTGTCTTCCTTTTTCTGTATTAGATACACCAGCATTGCTTTAGCCCTGAGATAGGTAGGGTGCTGATGGCTTAATTTGGTAATTCCTGCTACAATGGAAAAATAGACTTTAACAACAATTTAGGGCATCTAACTAAAATCTTGAACCCAGTCGTTTCAGATAAGTTGAGGGGTTTGACCCCCTAATTAATTGAGTTTTGTTTTTTGGGTTAGATTGATTCGGTGAAGAATGGGATGCGATCGCTTTTTAAAGTGATGATGAAAACCAAGAGTTAGTGTCATACCCAGTAGCGTTCAGGGCTGGGATCACTTAAATTGCTAGGATTTGCCAAATTATCTATTACCCATTAAATAGGTAGGCATGATTTAACCGACTAATGGAACCGAATTATGTCAAGTTTTGTAAAATATCTAGAAATTCAATCTATGCCCTTAAGCCAGCATGTTTAGATATATTTGTTTACATATAGTTACATAGCTGCATTGATTTGGGCTTACCTATTTACCTGTTACCAGTTATCGCAATACATTCGGTATCCAAAACCACAACCTTCTCTGTCTCGAAAACAGAACAGGAATCGATTACGTTAACAATTGCCGGAACAATGGCTTGTTTGAGTCGAGCTTGAGCTTCTGCTGCTACTGGTTGATACTGCATAATCCAGCGATTTTTAGTTATATATTGTGGATTAAATGCTGTTTTATCTAACAACCAAAAATCAATGTTATACTGCCTAATAAATTGTTTTGCTTCAGCTAAGTTTGGACTGTACTGGGCTTGAATTAAATCAATCGCTCTGTTGCGAAATTGGTTATAATAGTTAGTATGATAGGGAATACCGTATTCTCTACTAACTAAGACTGACCGTCCAGAAAAGGTTGGCAAGAAATCGGCTTCCTTTGATAGTGAGGCAATCAGGATATCGTTTGGTTGTTTAGCAAAGAATTCATAGAGGCCATGTTGCCTCCCAACCTCATAGTTGGTTTTGGGGAAATTACGGAAACCAAGAGGAGACAAGATTAGAGCCATTCCCACGAGTGTAACAATTGCTCGTCCCAACACTGGTTTCCCTTGAATTCGAGGGGAGGCTAGCCTCTGGCAAGCTTGAATAATAGCATCAAGTAATAGAGTTATAGCGATCGCAGCAGCTAGGACTAGCACAATTCGCAGACTATGCTTACTGTAACGGCTGGGTAGATGCAGTCGGAACAAGACAGCATGAGCCATAACGAACATACCAAGGGATACTAGAGCCAGTTGAGTCAGGAGTACCGTTTCCCCTTTGACTTTCTTCACTAACGGTAGCCATGAGGGAAATCGTAGCAGGATAGGCAATAGTAAACCAGCACAGACAGCTATAGGTAAACGCTTTCTTCGGGGAAATAGACCACTGCGAGCATCTTCCAACCAGAAATCCCATGGGTTGTGATCGAAAAAAGCAACTCGCCCTCCTGGTTGGAATTCTGGCATGGTTTTGGCTTGCTGTGCGCTGATAATTGGACCATAGTCAGAAGTGGTCAAAGCATAGGGCAACAGGACGATGAATGCCACACCTAACCCAGCTGCACAAAACCAATAGTCATTCTTTTGGGAGGATAGTCTGATTTTACCCTCTCGCCAACGCAACAGTTTCAGCACCAGGACGCCACAACAGAGGAAAACGCACTGAGGATAAAATAAGCCCTGGAGGGTGATCACTACCAGACAGGGGATCAATGAGCGCCGTGATAGGTAGTATAAAAATGCTAACAGCAGCGGATAAATAAAAGCCCTAGGGGTTGCTGATACTAAATCATCGAGCATCCATAGGGTTTGATTTAGGAGCAAAGACGCAATAAATCCTGCAGCTGGGATCGGCAGCATTTGTAGACAAAGCCCGAAACAGTAACTAGTAGTAATCAACCCTAGTACCATCGGTAGTAGTTTATTCAATAAGAGGGGATGAATCCCAACAAATGCTATCAGCCGATAGAGGGTAGTATAGCCAGCGGGTGCTACAGATTGGAAGTAATTGGCAATCAGATCATCGGGAAATAAGCTGGGATCAAAAAACCGTTGCATCCAAAATACATGCTGTCTGGCATCATCTTGTACAATGTATTGATTACTAAAGGCTTCTTCGAGGGCGATCAGGCTGTAAACCATAGCAAATGCTAGGCTCAAGCTAAACCAAAATATTACTTGGTTTTTAGGGGGATTCGAGGCTGGGGGATTCATACTTTTTTGTGTTTGGGTAGAGACACTTAAAATGGAATAATGGGGTGACGGTTATCGGTAAGTTTCTAGATTAAGTATTATTAGCAGTGAAATATTATCCTTAACAGTAATCATGAAACGGTCAATAAAAAGCGATCAATTACAATATCCAAATTAAACGAACACTAATAAATTACCTTTGTACTTTTCGGTGTACTTTTTTGTGTGATGGAAACCAAACTATTAAAGCTAGGGAAATTCCCTCAACCTCCCTTGCGACTATTATGCATTACCCTACTGCTGTTAGGAATAGTCTTTCGCCTAGCCAATCTCGACAGCAAAGTCTACTGGGGGGATGAAACTTTCAGCTCCTCTAGAATTGCTGGCTATTCAGCGGAAGAAATTATTGGGGATATCTACACTGGTCAAGTGATTAGCGCTACAGAATTACAAAAATACCAGACCCCTAATTCTGACCGTAGCCTCGGCAATACTTTACGAATTATAGGGGAAGAAGCGCCACAACACCCGCCAGTTTACTATATATTAGCCCGATTCTGGGAACAATGGCTTGGTAGTTCCCTAGCACTCAAGCGCACTTTACCTGCTCTAATTAGCTTGCTGGGATTACCGTGCCTGTACTGGTTGTGCTTAGAACTATTTGGAGCATCATTGACCCCATGGCTTGCCGTGTCGCTATTCGCTGTTTCACCGATCCATATTTTGTATGCCCAGGAAGTTCGGGAATATAGTCTGTGGACTGTGAGTATCTTGCTATCGAGTGCTTCCCTGTTACGAGCGATGCGAGTCAACAGTAGGGTGAGTTGGTGCATTTATGCCCTTTCTGTAGCGCTAGCTTTCTACTCTCATTTATTTTCAGCACCAATTATCCTAGGTCACGGCATTTATGTCCTGATCATCGCAGGTTGGCAAGGGCGTAAACGGGTAATTGCTTACATCTGTGCGGTCACAGCAGCACTCCTGATATTTTCACCTTGGTTAGCTGTTTTCTTGGAAAACGAACCCAGAGCTAGCAAGGAATGGGGATGGGTGATTAAAGAATTACCCCCCCTGGATCTGGGTCGATATTGGCTGAAGAATCTACTCTACGGCTTTTTTGATGTACCCCTAGGCAAGGAGTACCCGTTTGACCTAACCTTTAGCTACACCCAGCCGAGAACTTACCTAGTGCTACCAATTGTGGGGCTAGTGATTTATGGGCTATATTTTCTCTGTCGTTATACTCCAAAACAGGTTTGGCTATTTGTTTTGCTCCTGATGGGATTTACTAGTCTACCCCTAGTGCTACCAGATGTGATTTCAGGAGGCATGCGCTCAACGATTGCTCGATATCAACTCCCAACTTACATCGGTATTCAACTGACTATTTCCTATTTACTCTCCACCAAACTAACTAAGTTTTCGATTGGTATTTGGCAAAAACGTTTATGGCGATTGACTACAGTTATATTAGTCTCTTGTGGTGTGATATCTGGTGTGCTTATTGTTCAAGCTGAAACCTGGTGGACGAAGTACAGTGATTACTATAATACAGACGTTGCGAATATTATTAATCAGTCTCCTGCTCCCCTTGTACTCAGCGATAGTACTCACAATCGAATTCTATCCATGAGCCATAAACTTGACCCCAAGGTTAAGTTACAACTCATAAAAAAAATTAAAAATATTTCAGAAATACCTGAAGAAAAATTACCAAAAATATCAGGTAACTTTAGTGATGTTTTTGTTTTGGAAAATATTCCATCACCCTCATTACTACGCCCAAGTATTGAAAAGCATAGTAACTATAAGTTCAATCTGATATACGAAGGAAATATTGGCTTTAAAAAACGAAAAGTTCTGTTGTGGAAAAAAATTGATTAGATTGATTAGTCATTAGTCATGATTGATTGGTCATTGATCAAGTTAATTTTGGCTTTTGACTTTTGGTTTCACTGCACTAACTTCCAGAGATGCTTGCGTTTATGAGCTGGTTTAACGTCATAGGGTGACTCCTCTTCAAATTTTTGTCGCAGTTTTGGAGAAGGTCTATATAAGAAGACGTCACTGAAACTGGAAAAAACTTTAGGAGAATCCTTAGTTTTCATTAACTGTAAGGTCACGTTTGGCTCAAGTAAATAACTGAGAGAGACTAATCGCATGATATCACTACTAATTACCAAGGGACGATTGGCTTCATTAATAATATGAGCTTCCTCAGGCGTGTAATAGTTACTGTATTTATGCCACCACGTTTCTGCTTCAGAACTAATGGCACAAGAGAGCACACCTGCTGAAATAACTGTAATAGTAACTAATCGCCATAGTTGTTGTTGTTTTATTGTCTTACCATTAAGGGGGTTAATTTTTTTAGCAAGGAGGTAAGCAACAGCAATTTGTATACCCAAGTAACAAGGAATAAAATAGCGAGCCATGCTGGAACGCTGTCCTCCTAAAATTAAATCCTGACCAATGGGAAACATTCCGACAACTGCGATCATGGTCAAGATAAATAACCAAACCCGTTGCTGACTATTACGACACAGAAAATAAATAGAATAGCCGACGATAATTAAAATTAGGATATCGAAATAAATCAGTAAATGGTCGTAGCTAAACTTTAGGTCTCGACCTGAGCGCACATCAAATAAGGGATTGCTATAGCCAATCTGGATATCGAAAAACACAGAACTAAGATTGATAAGCCAGCGGGTGATCAGTTTACCTATTGGAGTCTCTTTATCCGCCCAATCCCCCAATTCAATACCGTTTTCAATTACCAATCTTAACCAAGGAATAAAGGCGATAATTCCGAAAAGCGAAGCTAATCCATACCTAACGACTTGTTTACTCAAACGAAATTTTTCTATACAAAAAACATAGATACCATGTCCAATAAAAACTAATCCAGAAAGCAAATAGCTGTAGAGATTTAGAGAAACTGTTATGGCATAGATTACCCAACTCATCAGTGTGCTAAGACGCATCGCCCTCAGCAAGGCTATGCTGGAAAGTAATGTAGTCAATGTCCACAAGCTATATTGTCGAGCTTCCTGGGCATACAACACATGGAATGGAGAGACACACAGCAATGCGATCGCAATCCATCCCGTTAGGGGAGACTCGAACAACTCTAAACAAAGCCAATAAATGCACGGCAAAGTCAACAGACTAATCAAGGCTGGTAAACTTCTCATCACCGTTACGGAATAACCGAACAATTTTGCCCAAAAGTGAGCCATGACAAAATATAACGGTGAATGTTGTGGTTCATGTAAGGCTAACCCTTGGATCGTGTCACCTACATCTTTGTTATCATTAGGACGCTGATACTGCTGTAAATCTTTAACATTAATTTGACGACCATCAATTTCTTGGATAATTTCTGCTTTGGTATAACCAGAAATTCGCAAGGATGTATAGGCTTCATCAATCCAATACACTTTTTTGTCAATATTGACTAATCGAAAAACTATCCCCAGGAGTAAGATAATAAGAATTAAATACTTAGACCATTGACCAGATGTAGGTCGATTTAATTTTAGATGATTTCCCATGAATTATCGGGGTAGGGGTTATTAATTGGTGGCCTTTGAGCAGAGGTTAAGGATTGGATAAGCGTTGGAAAAATTAAGTTAGCCGTTTCAGGCAACACCAAATGGTAAAGCTTACCCCTCAGCAGCAGTATGGCAAGACCAACTCCTTTGCCAGCACTTTCAAAATCTTAGCCAAATCATTTTCATTTAAGGCTTAAACTGAGAATTTAGGCAACGGAGCAGTGAAGGCAATGCCAAAGGCTGGATATCACGACTGGTAGTTCTGCCTTAGTTAGAAAGATAATCAGCCAACGACACCGGATTAGCCATCGTATTTATCAATCATTTACATATCTTTACATAAATTCGTTCTGTTCAATGAATTCTACCAACTTACCTGTATTATGGAAGGGAAAATCCATAAAGGTAACCCTGGGGAAGCATAGGAGGATTTATAGTAGGATGAATGACATAGATCAACGAAAGCTTTTATCAGTGTTATGTCATGGCTCAATATTTTTGAATTTTTTGGTGGTTCCTATTGCCATCCCGATAGTCATTTTTTTGCTCACCGAAGACTCAGCTTTCTAGCAAAAGGAGCCCCACATCTCAATACGTAGTATGAGTGTGGTCAGAAGTTACCGCAAGAAGAGTGGAGCCTTTATAGTTGGCAGGCTATGCATAAAAGAGGTGCGACCCGT
>NZ_CEYLVT010000067.1:16622-32919 GCF_982860115.1 Moorena sp. | reverse complement strand
TTTGTGCGATGGCCATAGCTTAAACTTCATGCACTTTTTGTCTGATAGTATGATACATTGCATCTCTTGCTAGATATCCATTCTGGGCGTTATCGCCGTACGCGATGAAGCGTTCGCGAAGCGTGGCCAAAGGCCTCAGCTTCCGCCAAAGGCGATCGCAAAGCGTGAGCAAAGCTTAATCCTGGTGTGAACGATCTCCCCCTAAAAAGACTCATAATAAACAGCCTAGGCAAGGCCCCCTTAGAGCTGATTCGTAAAGTAAATCTTAACAAGTCTGAAAGCCTTGCTATGATAGTCTTTTCGGTATTAAATAGTTCAATTGTTCTATTTTAGCGCAAGCCTTATCCTACAAGGTTTAGTGCGAGTTTACGAATCAGCTCTAAGGAAGTATGTTCACCACTCAAATCAAAATGCTATATGACTAAGCCATTTCCAGGGATGAATCCCTACCTTGAACAACCGGAATATTGGTCAGATTTCCACAACCAATTGGTGGCGGCTTTGGCTAGAGCATTAATTCCGAAACTGCTACCTAAATATCGGGTAGTCACGGATAAGTGGGTTTATAAGATTGCTGGCTCAACCAAGATTGCCATTGGTAGACCCGATGTTACGGTTCAACAAAGCCGAGATGCTTCAGCTGCAATGGCTACAGCAGTTGCGGTATCTGAACCGTTAGTTCAACCGATTAAGGTAGCTGTGCCTTTACGAGAAGAAGTCCGACAATCCTACATCGAGGTTAAAGATGTAGCCACTAAGGAAGTGGTGACAGCGATTGAAGTTATCTCCCCTGCCAATAAACGAGCAGAAGGACGTCAGAAATACGAAGCCAAACGGCAGCAGATATTCGAGAGTATGACTCATTTGGTCGAAATTGACCTGTTGCGAGATGGGGAACCCCTGCCTGTTTCTAATAGCAGTAATCCGAGTCATTATCGGATATTAGTCAGTCGTTCTAATACCCGTCCCACGGCTGACTTGTACCTTTTTAATTTATGCGATCGCCTTTGGCGTGGCCTACGGCCAATCGCATTCCCTCTTTTCCGCTTCCCCTGCTTCCTGGGGATACGGAACCAATGGTAGAATTACAGACATTGGTGGATGAGCTTTATGACCAGTTAGGCTATGAGTCTTTTATTGACTATAGCAGCAATCCACCACTCCCTTGGTCTGAGGATGATGTGGAATCTTGGGTAGGAGATCGTCGAGAAAATTTGTGAATTAGGACAAGAATGAACAGCAAGATAAATGTTCGCAGATTGCAGAACCTTTGTTGTCATAATCCCAGTCTAATTCCCCGACGTGATGTTTTTACCTTAAGGTTCATAGTTATCTAGTCTTTCTAAATAGATCATCAAAACCAATCCTGATTTATCAGAACACCAAAAACTTATCTTATATCTTGACTATTATTCCCTGTTCCCTTTTTATATTAATCCTATAGTTACATCTCAACTAAAAAGGCTATATCTCAATTCCCAGGATTAACAGTTATGTCAAATCAACTAGACCCCCTACTTAAGCTAATAGTTCCACCATCGTTAGACCTCAACGTCAGTCACCAACAATTTGAACAATTAGCCACTGCTAACCGAGACCTGAGATTAGAAAGAACTGCTGAGGGGAAATTGATTGTGAATCCACCAACAGGATGGGAAACTGGTAAAAAAAATCTGAGTATTACCAGGCAATTGGGAAATTGGTATGAGGAAAATCCAGAAAAAGGTGAAGCATTTGACTCATCTACCGGATTTGAACTGCCCAATGGCTCCAATCGTTCCCCTGATAGCTCTTGGGTGTCACGTCACCGCTGGGATGCACTCACCGAGGAACAAAAACAAACGTTCCCTAAAGTTTGTCCTGATTTCGTGATTGAGTTGCGATCAAAGTCTGACAGTCTCAAGGAGCTACAGGCAAAAATGCAAGAGTATATTGAGAATGGCTTGCGCTTGGGGTGGCTAATTGACCCTCAGAATCAACGAGTTGAAATTTATCGATCAGGAGAAAAAACTGAAATTATAGATAATCCCAAGGAGTTATCTGGAGAAGCAGTGCTTCCAGGTTTCAAACTTAAATTACAAGGTATTGTAAACTGATTCCCAGGGTAAACCCATCTTACGTTTAACAGCAACTAGAAGATGCTGATCAATTCGTTATTCTCCTGCTCCAAGTTAAGGACAATTCAGCTATCAGCTAATGCGCTACGCCCACGCTACGCCAACAGCTTTTGAATCAAAGAGGTAAGCATTGGTTGCGTCGAAGCCTGTGCCACACGCGAACGAGGTTTTTTTGAAGCTGAGCTGGCCGCTGACAGCTGAGCGCTGAGCGCTGACTGCTGACGAATTCTTGATAAATTCTTGATTTTCCGGGATTAGCCTTTCTCCCAGGTTAAGGTAGTAAAGAAGCAGTTAGGAGAGTTTACGATTATGGAATCCCATGATTTTTTGATGTTAGTTCTGTTACTAAGTCCTGGTATGTTGCTTTCAGCAGTGATCATGCTCACCTTTGCTGCTGGTGGCTAAGCTCGACAAAGTCTCATCAACTACTCTTTAGCGGAAAAATTAATCAAGCCGTGGGAGATACACTTAATTGTCTTGGCTTGGGAGAAATATCTGAGTATTTCTATCAAGAGTACTTCTATCAAGCAAGAATCCCACGGCACCATGAAGCTCTAGCGCTGGACGTGTTAAATTTCCCGGATCACGGTCTGACCATCCTTAACTTCTCCAACTAGAACGAGATCGGTAACCCCAACAAATAAACCATTTTCCAGAACACCAGGAATATTATTGATAGTTTTTTCTAGCTCAGCTGGGTTATCAATGGCGTCAAATTTAACATCAACGACCATATTTCCTTGATCTGTAATCACTGGTCCAGCTTTTTTGACCCCCATGCGCAGTTCCGGTTTACCCCCTAGCTTTTCAATGGCATTCATAACTGGTGTGATTGCCATCGGGATAACTTCTACAGGTAATAGGAAGGTAGACCCCAACTGGTCAACTATTTTAGTGCTATCCACCACTACGATAAATTGTTTGGCCAGGGAATCTACAATTTTCTCACGGGTGTGGGCAGCCCCACCCCCCTTAATCAAATTTTTCTGGGGATCGACTTCGTCAGCACCATCAATCGCTACATCTATGTGATCCACCGCATCAAGGGTAGTCAAGGGAATGCCGTACTGTTTCGCCAATACTTCTGCCTGGAAAGAGGTGGGGATGCCTACAATATCCTTAATCTCTCCAGAGTTTAAGCGATCGCCTAAAAACTGAATTGCATAGGCAGTCGTTGAACCAGTGCCTAGCCCCACAATCATTCCCGACTGCACCCGCTTGGCAGCTGCTTTGCCAACTTCCTGTTTCATTAGCTTAATGGGGTCAATTTCTGCACTCATAACAACGTTAGTGATTAGTGGTTAGTGGTCAGTGGTTAAAACTTAAGTTTTAGTTCACAATTGATAATTGTAAATCGATCGGGTAACAGACGATGCAAAATTACCTGAGCTTGCCAGACTTTCCACCATAAGCGTTAAGCTAATAGGTAGTTGGTAGTGAACACACAACATTGACCGCTATCTATCAAGCTCAATGGCTTCCTGTTTCGTTGGCTTTAATTTCTTTGGTATTACTAAGCTATCGGGATCTGGCTTAAGAGACCATAAACCTATCGGGATTTGCCAGTGATCATCAACCAAAAAAAAGAAAAGACTCTCTGTCGGGCAGAATGAGTCAGATATCGAACTATTCAAGCAGTACTATCAGCAGTACTATGAGCTGGTGATTAGATCTTTTATTCAAAAATTATAATAAGCCCACGCCTCCCTGATGGGTAGGACGTAGGGCTAATCTTGCCAGAATTGCTAATCGAAATCAGTTAGATGTATCCCAACTTAAGAGTTAGTAGTTTGAGCCGATAACATTTCTTTCAGCTTTGCCAATTCATTAGCCCAACGGGGATCGGGTTGAATTCCACCGGGGTCAGATGTAGTCTGTTGATGCTTACGCTTAGACTTATTCTTGTTGTTGTTACGGCGAGGGGGGGGAGTGTTGCTGCTAGATGAAGTTGAGTCCTGATTGGGTTTTTCTTTCTCCTTAGATGCTTCTTTCTCTGGATTCTTGGATCGTGGCAGGGCTTTTTCAATTTTCAAGGCAGTATCCTTGAACATAAGACCATTGAACTTTTCAATGAATTGATCAGCCTCCTCATCCGTTGCCACCGTGACGAAGCCGAAGCCCCGACATTTACCAGTTTTACGATCTTTAATCACTTTTGTGCTAAAGTTGTCACCGGCTTCAGCAAAAATAGCTTGCAGCTCATCACGGTTTACTTCTTCTTTAGGTAAGTTACCTATGTACAGGCGAATGGACATTTAGAGATACCTCCGGGCTATAACAAAAAAAAAGGAAAAAATTGTTGACACCAGTCACTAGGGTGGATAAGGATAAATTTGAGGGACGAACACTTACCACGTCTAGACAATCTTCTGACGTACCTTACCAACCTCAACTGAACAGACGGATGTAGTAAAATCAAAACTCCTATATACCACATGATCGGAGCTACTACGACCCACACGTTGACCTTTGCTTTACCATTAGCTCCGATTCTAGTTAACAGTTTTTTACTTACTCTAATCTAATTATTACAGAATGTTTACACCATATCATGGACATAATCAAACATTCAGTCGGTTAGTGATTATAACATTGTATATTCCCAGATGAAAGTCTTAAGCTCTAAAAAATAGGTTGTGATGCCTTCCGATAAATTTCGTCACCAGTTACGTCAAGAAGCACAACAATGGCAAACAGAAGGGTTGATTGATGCTGGCCTATACGCTCAATTAGCGGAACGCTATCAATTTAGTGACCTGGAAGTAGCGGCCCGTAATCGATTCGTCGTAATTTTGCTGGTACTAGGCAGTCTTCTCTTAGGCTTGGGCATGATCACCTTTGTGGCAGCCAACTGGCAAGCCTGGTCTCGGTGGTTGAAAGTGACTTTGCTTCTGAGTGTCTTCTTCGGGATCAACATTGCTGGCTTCTATCTATGGCGAGACCCAACCCAAGGTAGGCAAAGCCGTTTGGGACAGGGTTTATTACTTTTAGGAGCCCTGACTTTAGGAGCCAATATAGCACTGATGTCCCAAATGTTCCACCAAAGTGGACCACTCTATCAGTTATACCTGATTTGGGGATTAGGAGTCTTAGCCATGGCTTATAGCCTGCGCTTGACCCTATTAGGGATGCTGGCAATGGTCTTGATTGGGTTAGGGTATGTGCAAGGAATGTCCCAGCCAGAATTTCTGGCAATCACAGAGTTGTCTTGGCTAAGGCTAATCATACAACATATGCCAGTGTTTGCGGGTTTACTGTTTATTCCCCTGGCTTACTGGTGCCGTTCACGATGGATGTTTCGCTTAAGTGCGATCGCAGTAGTTGCTGCCCTGGAATGGAACTTGATCAACTTCGAGCTATGGCCTTATCCCGGTTGGATTGCTGCGATCGCATGCGCTCTACCACCAGCCTGGTTATGGTCATACGGGGGTTTCCTGGGAAGAATTCAGTCCAACCTCCAGGAATTTAATAGCACAGCCCGCACTCTTGGGATCACCTTCCTCAGCCTATCATGTTATTTTTTGTCTTTCCACGTGTTATGGGATAGTTCCCCATCAGTCAAACCGCTAGTTGAGGTCACCTCAATACTCCTGGAACCAGCCGTGATTGATAGTGTCATTTTAGGTAGCTTAACGATCTGGGCATGGAGCAGACTGTTACCTCGAATGGACTCAACAACTAAGGTTGTGGCTATTATGATTGTGATCAGCGCCCTAGTTACCTATTGGCATCTCAGTATTGGTATTCTACCGATAATAGCTGTATTCATCTTCAATCTGCTTTTATTCCTAATCGACATCGGTTTAATCCGCGCCGGACTGGCAGAGGGGAAACGAGGTTTATTTTGGGGTGGCATGGTGCTACTGACGCTGCAAATTTTGACCCGGATGCTGGAGTACGATACTGGTTTATTAGTCAAATCCATAGTCTTATTCCTGTGTGGGCTAGGTATTATTGGTGCTGGACTATGGTTTGAGCGCTATCTGAAGTCTGAATTATGAATTATGACTTATGACTTATGACCTATGAGCATTAATTCTGAGTATTCCCGTCCTATACCAAGCTGGCGATTCTGGGTACCTCTTTTATTTCAAACTGCACTAATTATTACTGTTCCCACCCAGGCAATTTACACTACAGTGACTGGAAAAACTGTCATCCTTCAGACAGCGCCAGTAGACCCTTATGAACTTTTGCGAGGCTATTCCCAAACTCTAAGATACGATATCTCTAATCAGGACAACTTACGCAATCTTCCTGGGTGGCAAAAATTGCCCAAGGAACAACCTAATGGCAACAAGGTAACGTTTATCAAGCCTGGTACCCGTTTTTACGTAATTTTAGAAGCACCAGACTCATCCAACTCAACTCAACTACCAATACCCTGGAAACCAGTAGGCTTAAGTGCCAAATTCCCTTCCCGACTACCAGCTAATCAGATTCCCCTCAAAGGTGTTGCTAACTATGGCTCGATTGAGTACGGATTGGAAACTTACTATATGCCAGAAGACCAACGGGAACAAATTAATGAAGAATTAAATAGTGCTAGGCAAGAGAACTCTAACCGACCGATATCACCACCACCAATTGTGATGGAAATTAAGGTGGATGCTCAAGGGAATGCTTTACCAATCGGAATCTGGGCGCTGGTAAGTAAGGATTCTCAACAGCAGATTCGCAAGTATCGGTTTTAAGAGGGAATCGGGAATCGGGAATCGGTAATTGGGAATCGGGAATCGGGAATCGGGAATCGGGAATCGGGAATCGGGAACGGGGTAAATAGTGTAATTCACATTTCACCGTAGCCGACCCCTGAAAACCGCTATAGCAATCCTAAATCATTTGTAAAATCAGCAAAATCTGGGATTATTGCTGGGCAAGGGTTTTAGCGTTCACTTTGGCCAATATATTTCACGAATCATATAGAACTACTATATAATGCTTAAATTTTTATAACGCCTCATCTTATTTAGAAACAAAAAGGATATAAATTCCTATGGATAGTTGAGTCAACCATCAAAGTTACTTTGCATCAAAGGATCTAAGGTGACTTTAATGGTGACTTAATCATGAATAACTGTTAGATATATCTGGAGAAAATACGTAGCAGGATGAAAGTTTTCAGAGTTTTGGAAGTTTCTGTAATTAAGATAAGTGAGTCTCCCCTTGTACTCAGTATTCAAGCAGATGGGCTTGCTGCCACTTCTGGCTGGACAAATCCCCGGTTAGACAACTCAGCAGACCCCAATCCAGATGATTCTGTCCTAGAATTCAGTTTTGATGCTGATAAACCGTCAGGTATTAGTCTTCCAAGACTGACGCCAATCACGGCTTGTGTTGACTTTACACCGACCAATGGTGCAGATGCGGTAATTGTTTCTGCCCGAATCAATTGTATTACGGTTCATGCTGCTGAGTTCCTCAAGCCTGGCGAGTCAAGCCCTCGACCGACGACATTGGCAGTAGGAGAAGAGGAACCAACTACACGGGCACTAGGAGAGGAAGACCCTCAAGTTACTACACAGGCACTAGGAGAGGAAGAGCCTCAACCGACTACACGGGCATACGGAGAGGAAGAGCCTCGATTTACTACACAAGCTCAACCAACTACACAGGCAATAGGAGAGGAAGAACCTCAACCAACTACACGGGCATACGGAGAGGAAGAGCCTCGATTTACTACACAGGCATACGGAGAGGAAGAGCCTCAAACGACTACACTAGCATTGGGAGAGGAAGAGCCTCGATTTACTATACAAGCTCAACCGACTACACAGGCATACGGAGAGGAAGAGCCTCGATTTACTACACAGGCATACGGAGAGGAAGCTCCTCAACCGACTACACGGGCAATAGGAGAGGAAGAGCCTCAAGTCACTACACAGGCACTAGGAGAGGAAGAGCCTCAACCGACAACAAAGGCAGTAGGAGAGGAAGGACCAACAACTCTAGCACTGGGTGAAGAGAGTAGTCCATTTGGTCGGTACTAATGATTAAATCAGCAGATGGTGGATGTTTGCTTGTTGCAGGTGGGGAGTTAGATCCAAATCTGACTCGGTTGATTGAAGTTGCTCAAGGTCAACAAGTCCCGATTTGCGATTTACGCCATGGGCAAGAAGAAAGTCCGAAATTTTCATGGCATCTTACCCAAAGGCATCCCAGAGTTGAGGCTCCAGTTCTGTCTGTAACCGGAGCTTTTATTCGGTATGACGTTTTTGGTAATATTAACGCTCCGAACTCTGGGGCATCACAACGGGCATCGGGTTGGTATCAAACCCTCTATGGTTGCTTGCTATCCCAAAACCATATCCGGTTGTTCAATCGTCACCATGTTCCTGCAGTTGGCAATAAGCCAGCAATGCTGATCCTAGCGCAACAGTTAGGTTTGCAAACCCCTGATACTTGGATCACCAACGAAGCTGAGGAATTGGGAAAATATTCTGCGGGGAGTGCGATTGCTAAACCCGTTGCTGGGGGTGATTTTTGTTATTCCCTAGAGCAATTGTACTCCTCTATCCAGTTTCGTAATGGTTGTGCTGCAATGCCAGCCATTGTCCAAAATCGTTTAGTAGCCCCAGAAGTACGGATCTATGTCGTAGGGAATCATGCCTTTGCTTTTGAAATCCGTAGTCAGCATCTAGATTATCGGGTTAAACCAGATGCTGAGGTGATTCCACTTGAAACAGTTCCCCAAGAAGTAGAGTTGCTACGTAAATTAATGGTCGCTTTACAGATGGATTTTGGGGCGGCTGACTTCAAAACCGATCCACACACCAAACAACTTGTATTTTTGGAACTCAATAGTTCTCCAATGTTTGTTAGGTTCGATCAAGTTTTGAATGGGGCGCTATGTGAAGCAATGATTGAGACTTTAGTCGTTTCTTGACGATTAGGTCAGCGAAATTTTGCTTTCGATTTCTAGCTGAATTTTCAAAAACTTTAAAGAAGCTCAATTTCAAAGAGTTTTGAATTAAGAAGGTAAAATTACAAAGTCTACCTTCTTAATTCAACATTCTTAATTCTTAATTCTTAATTCTTAATTCTTAATTCTGCCTTGCGCGAACAACCCTTAATCTACCCGCCAGTTAAACGGCAAAATAGAATAAATCCCCTTCGGGTCATTCAAGGTTGTGAAAATTGCCAAATCCTGTTTTAGCTTAAGCAATTCTGTAGTTAGTGGTTCAGGTAATTGTCGGCTTGTGACCCTAACATCATTAGTCAGCTTCTCCAGAATCATTTCCTCGAAACTAGGAATTTTTGGATACTCTTCTACTTCCCAATCATTCTTTAACTTAGCTTGCTGAGCGGCATACTCAATAGCATCATTAATACCCCCAATCTCATCAACTAAACCGATCTGCTTGGCGTCTATACCTGACCAAACCCGTCCCTGAGCAATGTCTTTTACCTTGCCCTTAGGCAATTTACGTGACTCTGCTACTTTGTCAATGAACTGGTCATAAATCTGATTAACCATGGTTTGGTAGATTGCCAACTCTTGGTCTGTTTTGGGACGGACAGTACTTTGAATATCCGCTAAAGAAGCTGTTTGTACAATGTCCCAGGTCAGACCATTGTTGTTAGCTAATTCTTGGATATTAAAAAGTACACCAAAGACACCAATAGAACCAGTGATAGTATTTGGCTCAGCAAAAATTCGGTCGCTATAGGTAGAAATCCAGTAGCCACCAGAAGCTGCTACATTGCCCATAGACACAATCACTGGCTTTTCCTGACGGATCAGCCGCACTTCCCGTTGAATAATCTCAGAGGCTGTAGCACTGCCACCAGGACTATTAACCCTTAGCACTACTGCTTTAATATCTTTATCCAGCCGTAGCTCGCGCAGCTGTTTAGCAAAGCGTTCACCCCCCACTTGCTCAAGATTTCCCTGACCGTCAACAATGCTACCCTCAGCATAAACTACGGCAATTTTATGCTTAGACTTGCGATTTTTAGAGTAAGGACTTTTCGCTCTAGCGTAAGTAGCCAGCTTAATTTTCCGGAACGATTTATCCTTTTCCTTTTCTCCAGTAAGCTCTTTGAGAGTAGCAATCACCTCATCGAAGTATCCAACTTGATCCACCAAACCTTGAGTTTTGGCCTCTGATGCGATCAACATCCCTTTAGTATTAGCGATCGCTTGCAAGGTCTTGGGAGTAATCTCACGACTTTTCCCCACTGCTGTCAAAAATTCATCCCAAATATCATCTAACAATTCTCGAGTCTGTTCCCGACTTTCAGGACTGAGCTGTTTGAGCAAGAACGGTTCAACTGCGGACTTGTACTTGCCAACTCGAACTACCTGAACACCAATACCATACTTCTGGAGAGCTCCGGTCAGAAAAAGTTGGGCAGAGTTCAAGCCATTGATTTCTACAACTCCCATCGGGTTAAGAATTATCGTATCCGCAACCGAGCTAAGATAATATTCCCGTTCTCCCAAATCTACGTCATAGGCAATAATTTTTTTTCCAGCAGCTCGGAAACGCTCCAGAGCCTCCCTTACCTCCTTGAGATTTGCTAACCCAGTGTTGCCAACAGTTTTAGATGCGGATCCATCCAGGTAGAGGGCAACAATGCGTTTATCCTTAGTTGCTTTATCCAGAGTATCGAGCACTTTGCGCAAAGGGATGATATTGCTTTGTTGACCCGATAACACCTCTTCAATCACTTCACTGGTGTTTGAGGTAGGATTGGTATCGCTGATATTGACCGATAAATCAAACACCAGCACTGATTTATCTTGAACCTGTGGCCCTGTATCTTTGGATGCTACTGCAATCAGTAGAAACAGGAATCCACTAGTAGCTAAACTAAAAAATAGAATTAAACCGGCAAGACTTCCTACTAGGCTGGCCAAAGTTTGTTGGAGAAATTGACGCATTTGGTAAAGGATTAAGGATGAAGGATCAAGGATTAAGGATTCAGGATTAAGGATTAAAGATTAGGGATCAAGTATTCAGAATTAGGAATAAAGTATTCAGGATTAGGGATTAAGTATTCAGGATTAAGGGCGTTTAGCCATTCCCTATTCCCTATTCCCGTTTTCCCATTCCCTATTCCCGTTTTCCCATTATTACTATCCTAACTTTTTTAAAGCGTTGGATTGCTTGAGATCAGACAACGTAGCATTACCGGTGCAGAATAGAGCGGTAGTGATTTCTGCCATCAACAGTTGCACTAAGGCATCAACGGCATCTACTGACTCAGCTGCTGCTTGCAGGAATGGTAATGCTAGACCAGCAATATCGGCTCCTAATGCGATCGCTTTTGCCACATCCAAACCATTGCGCAATCCCCCAGATGCAATTAGGGGAATGTCGGGAGAAATGGCTCGAATACTGGTAATGCACTCAGCGGTTGGTAAACCCCAGTCACCAAAGGTCTGTCCTAACCGACGCTGATGAGCGGTTAATCCTCGCTCACTTTCTACCTTTGCCCAAGACGTGCCCCCGGCACCAGCAACATCAATAGCGGTAACACCAGCTTCCAGCAACTTCTGGGTCATAGCGGCTGAGATGCCATTACCCACTTCTTTAGCAATCACTGGTACCGTTAACTTACTGCATAAATCATTAATTTTGTCAAGTAACCCCTTGAAATTAGTATCCCCATTAGCTTGAATGCACTCCTGCAAGGGATTGATGTGCAAAATCAGCGCATCTGCTGTTAACAGGTCAACCACCTTTTGGCATTCTTCTAGTCCATAACTGTAGTTCAGCTGAACCGCACCGATGTTGGCAAATAGGATAATATCTGGAGCTTGGGAGCGCACCGCAAAGGTATGACCAACCTCGGGTTTTTCCACAGCTACTCGCTGAGAACCAACCCCCATGGCTAGTTTGTAATGTTGGGCAACCTCAGCCAGACGAAAATTAATCGTTTTTGCCTGTTCAGTACCACCAGTCATAGAAGAAATCAACAATGGTGCTCCCAAGGATTTCCCCAGAAATGTAGTAGATATGTCAATCTCACTGCGGTTTAGTTCTGGTAAGCAACAGTGAGTGAAGCGGTACCTTTCCAGTCCATTGGTATTGGCACGAAATTGAACATCTTCATCCAGACAAATCCTGATGTGGTCAGCCTTTCGCTGTTGGGTTTGGGTCATAATAATTTGGAAAATAAGAGCAATCTGATCACGATTCAGGCGCTAATTACTTTAATTAATTCCACTCCATCCCGACCATCATTATCGTTTAGATAAACCTTTACCTGTTCTTCGGCGGATGTGGGGAGTAGCTTGCCGGTAAAATCTGGACTAATCGGCAGTTCCCGATGTCCTCGGTCTACTAGCACTAATAATTTAATCGTTTGGGGTCTACCATACTCAAGCACCGCATTTAGAGCAGCACGAATGGTACGTCCTCTATAAATGACATCATCTACCAACACCACTATCTTACGATCAAGATCGAAGGGAATATCTGTTTTTGCCGGGGTGCGAATGCCAATTTGATCGAGATCATCCCGATAAAAGGTGATATCCAAGGCTCCCACTGGCACACTGACCTGCTCTAGGGTTTCAATCTGACGTCCTAGCAACTGAGCTAAAGGAACACCTCTGGTATAGATACCCACCAGTGCTAGTTTGGACAAATCACTCACTTGTTCGATCACTTGAGATGCCAAACGATTGACTGTACGGCGCAGTTCTTCAGGTGATAGGATTTCAATGGTTTGAGTAGGCATCCTGGTTAATTAAAAATTTCAGCAGGATACCCCGCCCACACTCCTATAGTTAGGCGGGGACAGGGCTGTCAAGGTTTTGAAATTATACCAGACGTTCAGCGATTACCGTGGAGCAAGAGATGAAAAGGTTCTAGCATCAGCAATTCCATTGGGAAATAAGCCTTTGTCCCGTTGATATTGCTTCAGGGCTGCCTCTGTGGCTGGTCCAAATACGCCATCTTTTAATCCTTCATAGTAGCCTAGGGAAATCAAGCGATTCTGAAGGCTATTCACTCTTGTGCCACGACTACCTCGTTTTAAGGGAGTAATGATGGTAGTAGCAACGGCAATACCAGAAGAATTGCCCCGTAGTGCTGATAAGGTACGAGAGTCAGCAATGCCATTTGCTGGCAGTTCCCGAGAAAGCTGATACTCTTTGACTGCAGTCTCAGTTAATTTACCATAGTATCCTGTTACTGGCCCTTTGTAGAATCCCAACTGTGTAAGGCGATTTTGCAGTTTTGTCACCGATTCGCCATTGCTGCCTGGTCGCAACTCAGTCACGTTGGTAAGAATATCCTTATCATTAGGATTTTTGGCTAAGTCTGACAATGTCCGAGAGTCAGCAATACCAGTCACGGGTAGTCCCCTATTGCGCTGAAATTTTATGACCCCTGCTTCAGTCAAACGACCGTAGAATCCCGTTACTGGACCGTTGTAGACTTTCAACTCCCTCATGCGCTGTTGCAGTTTGGTCACAGCAGTTCCTCTGTTACCTCGCCGTAACTGAGTGGCGGTGTTGATCGAACCACCATTGATTACGAATAAGGTGTTTTGTCCAGCAACGCCATCCGCCCGTAATCCCTTGGCTCGCTGAAATTTAATTACTGCTGCTTGGGTCATGCGCCCGTAATAGCCAGTGATCGGACCATTAAAAAATCCCAAGGTTGTCAACTTCTTTTGTAGATCGCTGACTACCGTTCCTCTACTACCGCGTTTGAGCTGTGTGTTTGTTGGTAGACGAATATCAGTACCAGCAGTTTTATATAAGGCTGCTAGGGTTTTTGGTCCAGCCACACCATCTATTGGTAGTCCCTTCTTTTGCTGAAAGATAGCAACATAAGACTGGGTTAACATGTCATAGTTGCCAGTAATCCGACCTTTATAAAAGCCAGCAGCTGCCAACTCTCTCTGAAGAGAAGTCACCTGTGCTCCACGGCTGCCTTTTTGAAGTACTTTAGCACTGGCATTAGCAGCGGTACTGAGGATGGTTAGGGCAATTGCGATCGCACTAATCTTGATCCAAGCTGAACTAGGAATAGTGGGAGTGTTTAGCCCATCCAACCATCGAATTAAACCATTATCATCTTGCCACGGAAAATTATCCGCGTCTTCATAGGACTCGGCAAGATTAACGCAGACTAAGCTTTCCATCGCTTTCCTACCAAATTTTTTTTTATGATAGCCAGTTCTCTAGCAATATTTGTATTGTGTTCATAACACTACTATCTTAATAGACATCACTCTTGCTCACGTCATCTTTAAGAGCAAGGAGACTCCCGTTATACCCGCAGGGTTAGCGGGAGACGGGGCATATAAAGTGCGGAACCTGCGTCCGCACTTTATATGCCCCTCAGGAATTGCGTCTACTTGACATCTCACACGGAATCTTTTAAAATGTGAGTATGGTTGAAAAAGCTTACCGTTACCGTTTCTATCCGACACCTGAACAGGAGACTCTGTTGAGGAGAACTCTAGGCTGTGTAAGGTTGGTTTACAACAAAGCCTTAGACGCTAGAACAAAAGGATGGTACGAACACCAAGAACGAATCAGTTACAAAGAAACTTCCTCCATGTTGACAGGATGGAAGAAACTTGATGAGTTATTTTTTCTGAACGAAGTCAGTTGTGTTCCAGTTCAACAGGGATTAAGACACCTTCAAACTGCTTTTACTAATTTCTTTGCAGGTCGCGCTAAATATCCCAATTTCAAGAAAAAACGCAATGGTGGTAGTGCAGAATTTACAAAATCGGCATTTAAATGGAAAGATGGTCAGATCTATCTTGCTAAATGCAAAGAACCTTTACCTATTCGCTGGAGTCGTCAACTGCCTATAAACTGTGAACCAACTACCGTTACAGTCAACTTAGATCCATCTAATCGATGGCATATATCAATCAAGTTCAACGACCATAGAGACTTGATTTTGCCCACGACAGATAAGCAGGTTGGTTTTGATTTGGGAATTACTAGTTTAATCACAACTAGTAACGGGGATAAGATCAGTAACCCCAAACATTTCAAAAAACTAAAGAAAAAACTGGCCAAATATCAAAAAGCTTTGTCACGAAAACAAAAAGGTTCTAATAATCGTTACAAAGCCAGATTGAAGGTAGCTAAAATACACGCAAAAATTAAGGACGCTAGAAAAGATTTTACTCACAAGCTAACTACTCAACTGGTCAAAGAAAACCAATTGATTGTGTTTGAAGACTTGGCTGTGAAAAATATGGTCAAAAATCGCAAGCTAGCTCAGGTTATCAGTGATGCTAACTGGGGAGAGATAATCCGTCAGGTCAAGTATAAATCACAATGGTATGGTCGCAAGGCTGTCTCAATTGATAGATGGTTCCCCAGTAGTAAATTGTGTTCTGTATGCTTAAATCGCGTCGAATCTTTGCCGTTAAGTATTCGTGAATGGAATTGTCCATCTTGCAATACTCGCCACGATCGCGATATCAATGCATCAATTAATATTTTGGCGGCAGGGCTTGCCGTGTCAGTCTGTGGAGCGACCGTAAGACCCGAAGAGAGTAAATCTCGGAAGGCTGGTGTGAAAAACTCCCCCAAAGGGAGAAGGAAGCAGAAACCTAAGTCGTGAGTCTTAGGAATCCCCCGCTATAATCGCGAGATTTAGCGGGGGGAGGATGTCAACCCCAGTTGCCTTCATAGGTCATAACTGCTGATCCGATCATCCCTTTACCCGATCACCCCTTTAGCTGATCACTCCTTCACCAGTTCCCAGGTAATATCTTTGATCCCAACAATGAGCAATCTTGAAGGAGTAATCTTTTAGCAATCTTTCCGGATGTAGTCCATTTCAGGCTGGATTTAAGAGTTATAACGGATGTGGTAAAGGTAAATCTCCTGGATAATTACCCTAAAAAGGTAAATCTCCTGGATAATTGCCCCCAGCTGACTGCTGGGGGTTTTTATTGTGTTTTGCGCTCTACAGTGATGCGAGCGCGGATCATCACTGTGCCAAAACCCCCTCGCTTATCAACCCAATTCTCTAGATTAATTCCAAAGGAGATGACCATGGGGAATTTTTGTTTGCCCATGGTCATCTCATATATTCTGAGTCTCTTCGGTTTTTTGAGCCCAACCATGAAATCTTTCCGGAGCTAGTCAATTTGATGCTGGATTTAAGAGTTATAACGGATTTAGTAAAGATAAATCTCCTGGATAATTGCCCCCAGCTGACTGCTGGGGGTTTTTATTGTGTTTT
>NZ_CEYLVT010000067.1:14726-16522 GCF_982860115.1 Moorena sp. | reverse complement strand
CCCCTCGCTTATCAACCCAATTCTCTAGATTAATTCCAAAGGAGATGACCATGGGTAATTTTTGTTTGCCCATGGTCATCTCATATATTCTGAGTCTCTTCGGTTTAATGAGCCCAACCATGACCAATCTTTCCGGATGTAGTCAATTTCCTGGCGGATTTAAGAGTTATAACGGATGTGATCAAAGTAAATCTCCTGGATAATTTTCCTCAGCTGACTGCTGGGGTTTTTTTTTGTAATCGGCGCTCCACAGTGATGCGATCGCGGATCATCACTGTGCCAAAACCCCCTCGCTTATCAACCTAACTCTATAGATTCATCTACTTTCTTTACGGATGACCATTTTTGAATTCAAAATCCCAAATTCAAAATTAAAAATGAATAGCCTTCTAATTTTGAATTGTTTCCACAGGTGCGACCCAAGCGCACCTAATGATATAAGCCCCTGAATTCATTTATGTCAAAATGCTCTTTTAATTGGAGCGAAGCGATGTTTCAATGCCTCGAATTAATTCCTGGGGTATTTTTGAATTTTGAATTGATAATTTTGAATTGGAGCGAAGCGAGTGACCATGGGTAATTTTTGTTTGCCAATTCTCAAGTCTGTTATTCTAAGTTTCTTAGGTTTTTTGATCCCATCTACCTATCAACCACCCACTTATGGGAATAACTATGAGCTAAGTAGGACACAACCGACTCTCCAATCAATTTACAACAAAAACTATACTCAAGCTCAAATTGATTATTTTTTAGAAATTGCCTTAGGCTCGGAATACGGCTCCTTCAATCCTACTATCAAAAAATGGGACAGGAATGTGAGGATTAAGGTGATCGGCTTGCCAACCCCTGAAGATTGGCAGACTTTGTCAACCGTTATTGATGAAATAAATAGCATTACCCAAGATGCCATTCAAATAAATTTTGATGATAATAATCCCAATTTAAAGATTTATTTTGTTCCCGAATACGAGTTTCGTCGCTATGAGCCTAACTATCGACCGGTCAATTTTGGGTTTGTTCGGACTTGGTGGAATAACCAAGTTATTTATAAGTCAAGAATTATGATTTCTACAACTAGCATTACCCAAAAGGCACGGTCTCACCTAATCCGAGAAGAGCTCACCCAATCTATAGGACTGATGAGGGATTCCTATAAATACAGAAATAGTGTATTTTTCCAAGGGTGGACTGATACGACCGAATATGCTGAGATTGATCAAGCTGTCATAGAAATGCTATATAGACCAGAAATTCGTCCCGGAATGACTAAAGCAGAAGTGATCAATGTTCTGAATAGCCTCAGGTTTGAGAGGTAATCCTAGCCGTAAGGTGCGTTATTAATGCACCTTACAAGTAGAGTTACTGGGTAAGTCCTGTCCTATAAAGATTCAGGTTAAAAGAATTTAGAGGTGGTGTAAGGACCATAAACCCAATTGCCACTGTTCAGCTGTAGCCAATTCCCATTTCTAGCAACCACAGGTTTGAGTACAGAGCCACTGCTTACACAGGTAACAGCCTGACCAGTACCAGGACCAGGGAGTGCTTTCAAACACCCACCATTGGGAGTCTTGACTTTGATTCCTGATTCCAAAATCGGACTACCTCCACCACCTACACTACTTCCATCAAATAATTTAGAGGTAGTGTAAGGACCATAAACCCAATTGCCACTGCTCAGCTGCAGCCAATTCCCATTTTTAGCAACCACAGGTTTGAGTGCAGATCCACTGCGGACACAAGCAACAGCCTGACCAGTACCAGGACCAGGGAGTGCTTTCAAACACCCACCATTGGGA
>NZ_CEYLVT010000067.1:0-14626 GCF_982860115.1 Moorena sp. | reverse complement strand
GTAAGGACCATAAACCCAATTGCCACTGCTCAGCTGCAGCCAATTCCCATTTTTAACAACCACAGGTTTGAGTACAGCTCCATTGGGAACACAGGCGACAGCTGCGGAAGTATCGCTCGGACCTTTGCGTGCAGTCAAACAACCACCACTTGGAGTGCTTACTTTGATTCCTGTTTCCAAAGCCGCAAACACTGGAGCTGTTACACTCAGACTCGCTAACCAGACCGCACATCCTAGTAAACCGAGCCAAGCAGTGTTGGGAATTTTAAACCAGTTGAGGTTGAGTTCTCTTAGATCTAGATCACAATCAATACCTACTGCTTCTTCATAGGATTCATAGGAATGAGTGTAAGCAAGTACTTCCACGTTTTTCTCCTTTTTTAAGTTTTATTAAGTTTTGAGGCAATTATGATCACAATTCTCCCTAAAGTTGGGGGAAAACTGATGGCTTTGCTGTCAGCTGGAAGACCCAAGGGTAATCGGTAATCGGTAATCGGTAACTGACCCAACTATACTTGATGTCATTCTTTTGTTCAGCAAAACAAAATAGATGGCTGGAAAAAGATTATAAGACAATTTCCTACCATATGGGAAAATTTAAGCAAAAAAAAATAATTGCCTGATTAAACGATAACTTTGTGTGAAGGGATCCCATAAGCGCGTTTATATCTGGGTTGTAAACAGACTTCTTGCTGTAAAAGGCATGGATGGAAGAGGCTTGCAGACAAGAGGGGAAAGAGCTCCGAAGTTTTATTGGACAAAAAAAAATACCATATAGGTTTACATCTCATTTAAAAAGGCTATATTGCACTAGACAAAAAACCAACCCTATCCCCAGCCAAATTAAAAAACAATACCTTGTCAGCTCTAAGGCTTGGTTAATTTTTCCTGGTGTGATCTCGTAGGTAGGTTTCCCTAATAAGGGTTTTTGCTTGACAACACCACTGTAAACATTAGTCCCTCCCAGCTGAACCTCCAAAATCACAGCAAAAGCCGATTCACTCCAGCCAGAGTTAGGACTCGGATCAGCAATAGCATCACGGCGACATAGACGCCAGACCTGCTGAGGTTTTCCAGACATCAAGGCTAGGGTCAATACGGTTAATCGACAGGGGATCCAGGTTAGTAAATCTTCAAATTTAGCACTAAACCAACCTAAATTCGTGTAAGGCTCTCGGCGGTAACCGACCATCGAATCTAAAGTACTGGCAGCTTTATAAGCTAAGGCCAGAGGAACACTACCAACCCCAGGAATCAACGCTCCAACAATGGCATAGAACAGAGGGGCTGTGACCCCATCGGTAGTGTTTTCCGCCACCGTTTCTAGGACAGCTCGTAGGATTTCCGACTCACAAAGATTTTCTGTATCACGACCAACATATTGACTTAATCTAGAACGGGCTAGTTCTAATTCTCCGGCAGTTAAAGGCTGTAATACATCCATTGCTGCTGCTCGAAGAGAGCGAGCAGCAAAACAACTGGCTAGCAAGATCGTTCCTATGCCTATACCCAAAAAGGGATTGAGCCAGATTCCTAGGAAGACAATAAACCATCCAGCTACTCCACTCCCAATAATTAGTCCAATACCCAACCCAATTCCTGCTAGGCGTCGTTGCCAAGGCTGCTGCCAGAAATGAATTGCTAGCTGAGTGAACTTAGAGATTACCCAGCCCATAACCTGCACTGGATGGACCCAACCCCAAGGATCACCGATCAGATAATCCAGACTAGCCGCCAGCAGCAAAATGACACCATTAGTATGGTTATTACCCAGGATTTGAAGCACTACTTTCTAATTTTATCGACATTCTCTTCCCAGTTAGCCCCATCGAAAGGGACAATGGTAAATCGAGATAGAACATCACCGTCAAGACAACGTAGGTTGACAGAAATCCCATTGGGATGAGAGCGGGGTCGATAGAAAGGATGAATGCCACAGATTTTGCAGAATGTGTGCTTGGCCGTGTGAGTGTTGAAGGTATAACTAGTCAACACTTGATCTCCCTTAAGTAAGCTAAATTGCTCAGGGGAGACAATCACGTGTAAGATGCCCTTTTTTTTTACACATCGAACAATTGCAATCAATTGCCTCATGCTTGTTGACAATTACCTGGAAGCGGACAGCGCCACAATGACAGCCTCCCTCATAAGTAATCGGTTCGTTACTCTTTTTCATCTTCAGAAAAATTGATTCAAACAACGAAACTGGTTTCTTCTCCCATAGCCGCTTGCCAACTACGGGCATCATAATAAAGATCGGCAAGAGTTATAGTGTACAATGCTTCTTTAAGCTTTTGATGCAAACGATGCCAAAGTGTAAATGTAACCCAGTCTTCGGCTTGACCAGCGTCTGGGGTATGGTGAGGTAGTGGTTCGATGGTTTCACCCACTGCTTCTAGGATTTTGCCGAGGGAAATTTTTGTGGGTTCATGGGCTAATTGATAGCCTCCTTGAGCTCCACGAACTGACTTGACTAAGCCAGCACGACGCATCTCAATCAGTAGTTTTTCTAGATATGGAGCTGGTAGACCTTGCCGTTTAGCGATCGCTCTAACCGATGTCGGTCCATACCCTGGTCTTAGGCTCAAATCTAGTAGTGCCTTAACACTGTAGTGTCCACGAGTGGTGAGCTTCATAATAAAATAGCAATCCAATCGGAAAGTGGACGTGGGAGTTAACGGGACAATTTTTTTGAAAGACTAAAGTCGGAAACGATTTTATGACCTGTTTAAAGATCACGCTCGTTTAATGCACTCAGCTATCAGCATCAAGAGCAGGGGGAACCAAGGAACCCTCTCATCCTGAAGACTATACTTTGAGCGGTATGCTTTTAGCTATCGGCTTCAAGGCAGAAGCTTATATCTTAGACTATCAATGGCTGATAGCTGATAGCCCGCCCTTCTGAATGCAACAGCTCAAAGAAACTATAAAATAGTTTCACCCAATGGAGATAGCCATTGACTTGTGACAGGGATGGAAAGTACAGCTGGCTGGTGGGGAAATTGCCTACAAGAGTAGCCCATACTCTTTTAGGCAACTTTCCCCTGACCCTAGGCAATTTTCCTGTGACCCAGATGCTCAAAGTTGTTCACAACCTATTCACAACCTATTGGTGTAGTTGAACGGTAGTTAAAAACTGACTATTAACGAACACATTTGACACTCTGGGTGTAATATAGTCTCATATACTGATATTAAACTAAGATTTTGTTATCTTAGTTGACAGTCAGTCCAGTAGAAATGCTGGATACCACTTAAGTCCTTAGTATTAGATTCAAGTTGATGGCTAAAAAGAAAAACATGGCTGCTCCGATCGTTCCTCTGCAGGGGCAAGAATTGCTTGATAAAGTAAAACAGCTAGGTAACCTGAGCAAAGAAGAAAAAGCTAGAGCCTGTGGCTACTACACCGTGACAAAAAACGGAGTAGAGCGAGTCAATATGATGAAGTTCCTCAATGCCCTTATTGATGCCGAGGGGATTGAATTAGACAGCAAAGTCAATGGCAATGGTCGTGGCGGACGCAGTGCCAGCTATCGGATTAGTGTGCAGTCTAACGGCAATCTTCTGATTGGCTCAGCTTATACGAAACAAATGGGTTTACAACCAGGCGACCAGTTTGAAATCACTCTGGGACGCAAGCACATTCACCTTAAACAAGTTGATGAAGCAGATGAAGAAACACGTGAAGCATCCTGAACCGAATAGACAAGGCTTAGAACGTCGTAATCGGTAAATGTGCTGTCGCTCAAAACGTCAGCATTCCGCCGTCAGTTATCAGCATTAGCGCTACTTGAAACCCTGTGCAAGTAGCCATTCATGATGCCCTCAAGAGAACCAATCCACGAGGCTTTAAACGGTAAGCGTGGTTTGAAAAGGAGCCCATAAGCTTACTCTCTTGATAAACCCAGGCTCCCAAAACATTAGCTGTTTGCAAAGGCGAAAAGTAGCGCGTCAGCTGACTGCTGATAGCTGAAGGCCAACCCGATCACTGTCTGTTAAGAAAGCGGTGTATCAATTTCCATCCCCATTTATGGAAACTTCCCAATAAGGCTTTTAATAAGTCAATTGGGATATTGTATAAATAACACCCAGTCAGGGGCATCATCAATTCTTCTGGCTGGCTTCAATTTCCATTGCTCAAGGAGACCAGTATTAAGCAATAATTAAGTTGAACTAGCTCAGAAATTCCAAAATCCCATGGTCAGAAGACATCAAAATCAGTAGTGAAATATAGGTTCCCCAGAATAAAATTACCATAAATTGTCTATCCCGTCGCGCAACCAACATCCCTGCTATAACCATGGTTAAAGGGACACAAGCGAAGAAAAGCCAGGAGCTGAGGTCAGGAGCTTTTGTAATTCCAAAGTGAAGCATCACAGTAATGGTAGCAAGACCTAGCAAACTCAAACCAATACTCCAAAAACGGGGATAAGATTTGCCAGAAGGCCAATGCCAAATCTCTGTCAGTTGGGCTCCACCAGCAAGGGCTAATGCTGGGTAAACTGGCAACACATACTCAGGCAATTTAGTGACAAAAAAGGAAATGGCGATCAAGTAACCGCCAGCCCATACCAGTACTAATTTAGCCCAGCCCCAATGGCGATTCTGCCAAGCCTGCTGTAACCAGTAGTAAAAGAACAGTAACCAAGGTGCAGAAAATTTTAAAATTTCCCCCAGGTAATACCAAGGGAGGCGATTTTGCCCATCCTCTGCTTTCCAGATCGGGCGTAGGGACTGGTAGAGAATGTCTTGAGTTGTAGTAACGGCTCTTTGATCCTGTACCAGCAATGGAACAGTGTACCAAGCAATAGCAGGACTATAGCCTAAAAGCAATCCCAACCACCAATAAGTAGAGGTCAGCAGTCTGGGGGTATCCCATGCTAGAAACAACAAAGTGATCGCTGTGATCAACAATGCCTCCACGATCCCCTTAGTAAGGAAAATCAAGCCTAATCCGATCCCCGCTGCCAGTGACCAGCGTGAGTCCCGACGCGATCGCAACACACACCACATCATCAACACCACAAAGCACAGATTAGCTCCATCCAGGATGGCCATACGCCCATAATGGGCTATTGGTAAGAAAGTTAGGTAAATCAAGCTAGAGAAAATAGCTTTCTGACGGCAGGGGAAGATTTCTCTAGCAAGACCATAGACTAGCAGTACCGACAGAACACTGAGGATGGCACCAGGTAAGCGCGTAGTCCACGGGTTGACACCACCAAACTGATAAGCCACCGCAATTAGCCAGGCTAGTAGGGGGGGGTGTTCAATTAGGGTTTCACCTTCGAGAGTTGGGTAAAGCCACTGCCCAAATTCACCCTTTGCTGAAAGTAGTTGACTAGCAAGATTACCTATGCTTTCCTCTACCCCTTTCAAGGAACCACTGCCCAAATTGATGCTAAACAACAATAGTGCTGCCAGGAGTAACCCTAACAGCGACAATCTCTCAATCCAGCGTTGAGTTCTACGTATGCGGTTTCCCGAGCCACCCCAAATAAACGTTTTATGATCCATAAATTTACTTTTACCTTTACCTTTACCAATAATTCATAATTAAACCTAGAAGTTTAACAAAAAACCATTAAGGAAGCTAATTTTACCCTTCCCCACCAGACCACGAGCCATAATCCAATTTTTCGCTTCTACTTGGGGGATTATCCCACTGCTCTTCGCCATCTTATCTACTCTACTAACCCCGTTGTCTGGTGTTATTGACCACCGCAGTACACTTTTAACCTTTAACCTTTCAATTATGTCCGAAAACTAATCGTCTCTAACTAATCGTCTCTAACTAGTTAACAGGCAATTTTATTAAGCTGTTTACCCTTAGTGATGGAATGTCCTTTGTGGAACTGAGGGTGCTCGACTATTCAGCATGAATTAAAACTTAACTTTTTTTTAAATTACCAATCAACGTAGAAAAACCTTTGAGCTATAACTAGTGTGAGCTATGGGTCAAATCAATGATTAGATTGGTGAGCAATGGCAAAGTCTGACAATTATACACAAGATAAAAACAATATCAACAAAACTAATTAGACAAGTAGCAGCTGTACATGGTAACAGACACTCTCAAACCTCCCCATGACTATTTACACTCGCTCGGTGTTATCTCCGGGAGGAAGTGTTGGTCAGCAATCGTTTAAGTAAGGCACAACAGCAAACAGCTTTGCTTATACTCTTGAGTAATTCAAACTTGAGTTTTTCTCAAGAGTGTAACCAAAGTTAAAAAATATTCTCCAGAATCCTTACCTGTTCACTGTTCCGAAGTTCTGAAGTTGCCTACTTCTGTAATAAGTCCTATGAAAGTGATACACTACCAGGACACAAAGGGCATGCTTAAGATAGGCTATAGACGGTTTTATTACTGTGACCTATAGCTCAGTCATTGACCATCGACTGCTACGAGCAATGTTCTAGAACTTACCTCAAGTTCAGATTCACTGCTAACCGATCACTTGTTGACCAAGCCAGCCCATGGAGTTGAACACAGAATAATGAGGAATTTCTACCTAAGTTGATCACTTGCGACACTTACGCATATGGAAAGCTCATTTGAACTAACCCTACAGATGGTTATCGCCATCTTCGCTGGGATCAGTGCCCAGGTAATGGGTGAGTATATCAAAATTCCCAGCATTGTCTTTTTGCTGATGTTTGGCACTCTACTCGGACCAGATGGCTTCGGTCTTTTGTACCCACAGAAGCTAGGGGTTGGTCTAGAGGTAATTGTTGCCCTCTCAGTGGCAGTTATTCTGTTTGAAGGAGGGCTAAACCTAGATCTGCGGGAACTGGGTAAAGTGTCTGGTAGCCTGAGAAATCTAGTTACCATCGGAACACTGATTACCCTATTAGGAGGTGGCATGGCGGCTCACTGGCTAGGGGAGTTTCCTTGGCCGATTGCTTTTCTCTATGCCTCTCTAGTGGTGGTCACCGGACCAACGGTGATTAGCCCTCTGCTAAAACAGGTAAAAGTGGATCGACGTGTAGAAACCCTCCTAGAAGGGGAAGGGGTTCTCATTGATCCAGTCGGGGCAATTCTGGCAGTGGTTGTCCTGGACACAATTTTAAATAGTGATGGTGGTGCAAATGCAGCATTTGTTGGTCTAGGTCTTCGTTTGAGCATCGGTGCTGTTATTGGAGGCTTAGGGGGCTGGTTAATGGGGTTTCTTCTCAAGCAAGCACGCTTCATCTCAGAAGAACTCAAAAACTTGGTGGTACTGGCTGGCATGTGGGGTTTGTTTGGCTTGGCTCAGATGGTTCGCTCTGAATCCGGTTTGATGGCAACGGTAGTGGCTGGAGTAGTTATGGGAGCCTCTGACCTGCCTGAAGAGCGCTTGTTGCGACGCTTCAAGGGACAATTAACTGTCCTTGGGGTTTCCATGTTATTCGTACTGCTCTCCGCTGACCTCTCCATCGCCAGTGTTTTTGCCCTAGGCTGGGGCAGTATCTTTACCGTCTTGGTGTTGATGTTGGTGGTGCGCCCCATCAGTGTAGTAGTTTGTACTTGGAATAGTGATCTCAATTGGCGGCAAAAATTATTTGTGTCCTGGATTGGTCCTAAGGGAATTGTCAGTGCTTCTGTGGCTTCCTTGTTTGCCATTCTCCTAACGGAACGGGGGGTTAATGGTGGTGACTCCATTAAAGCCTTGGTATTCCTGACAATTATGTTGACGGTAGTGTTACAGGGTTTGACCGCTCGCTGGGTCGCCAAATTGCTAAAACTTAACCCAGAGGAGGAGGCAACTGGTGCTGTAATCATCGGTTGTAATTCCATGAGCCGTCTGATTGCTCGTTTGTTTCAAGAGCGAGGAGAGTCTGTTGTGCTGATTGATACAGACCCAGAAGCCTGCCAAAAAGCAAGGGACGAAAATCTGCGAGTTTTCCAAAGCAGTGGTTTGGATGTGGATGTTCTAGAAGAAGCTGGCATCGAATCGGTAGGAACGTTCCTAGCAATGACCAAGAATGGTGAGATTAACTTGGTATTGGCTCAACGAGCAGCAGAGGAGTTTAATCCACCGCGAGTCTTAGCAGTGTTTCCTCGTGACCCCCAAGTCAATAGCAACAACAATAAAACCAAGGTTAATCAGGCCTTCATTGCACAACTACCGATCAAAACTTGGATCCAGCACATTAATGATGGGCAAATCAAGTTGGGCAAAACCACTCTCAAGGAAGCTGGATTTGGTTTTCAGCGAGCTCATCTAAATGCCTTAATTCGCTCTGGAGAACTGGTACCTTTGCTAGTGGAGAGGGAAAAGAGTTTTCAAGTGGCGAGTGGCAATGAAGATTGGCAACCGGGGGATAATATTATTTACTTGCTCCATGACCCTAGACCAAAACTTCTGAAGCGTTTATCCGGTGGGACGTCTTCGTCTCGTCTGGCCCTCGAAAAGCTACCCAAAGTCGAGGAATTGCCAATTGCTACAGGGGCATCGAATTCAACAGTAGATGAAAGTAGTGTGAATTAGCTGTATAGCAAAGGGAACAGCGGATCTGGGAGTAGGCAATATGGCATCAAAAATTATCACAATTCCTACACGGATCCCTGTTGCACCTAGAAGCCAAATAATGCTATTAGATGATAATGGCATTATTTGGTTGATAATCCAATAAAATTCACAAAATCTATCGGGTTAAATCTTTTGCAAGTTAATTTATAACTTGCTTTTTTTTTGCCATCAAAGAGATTAATTTTACTATAAATGGGGACGGGTTTAGTCCTAATATAGCGCTACGGGCAAGTCCGCAAGTAAGAAGTAAGAAGTAAGAAGTAAGCTAGACTCACGTTTCGGAGTTTAGGAGCGATGCAGAGGTGCCTCCCCATGACCGCGCTGCATCAAGACAATGTCAAACATCTGAATGCGTAGTGCTATAGAACCTAGTTGATATCTTTTTAAGCAGTAGCTAATCTTTTCAAGATCAGTCGAACAAAACACAAACCTTACTTGGTATTAGCATGCTCAAGATTAGATGTAGGGTGGGCAGTGCTTAGCCAAACAATTGTCAGCCTTTGAATTGGTATTAGGCACTGCCCACCAGACCAGTAGTTTTATTAAAAATCTAGAGAAGATGTCGGTTGGCAGTGCCTATAAAACCGATTACAAACTGATTTTATCCCTCTAAAGCACTGCCCACCCTAGGATTAATCTCTATTGCAAATTCCCGATTCCTTCATTCTTCATTCTTCATTCTCCATTCTTCATTCTTAATTCTTAATTCTTAATTCTTAATTCTTAATTCTTCATTCTTAATTTTGCCGATTTGTTAATAAAAAAAATTTTCTAAACCCCTTGACAATATATTTATTTATTGATAAATTAATAGTGTCCACAAAATCAATCCATAATTTCAGATGAGTAACAATTTTCCTCCTTCCGACAACCAAAGTCCTAAACCCAAGAAAGCCAAGCTCTTATTGATCGGTTCTCCTGAAAAGGTTCGCAAAACAATTAATGCCATTTATTCCCTTAAGTATGCGGAGCCAGAGGAGTGGAGCACTCCCGAGCCCACCGGAAAGCCTGGTGAGGTGATGACTTTTTTGATTCGATATTTTTACGTAGATTAAGATAGGATTTTGCCAGGGTTGCCCCCTGGCAAATCAGGACTGGTGAAGGATGTTTTGTGAAGGAGGATGAAGCAGCATGAAGCAGAATGAGTTGGAATGTTATTGCTTTTCAGCAGTTGCTGAATAACTCGGGAATCATGTCATAGTTGATCTGAAATTATCGATAGTTGAGTGCAGCTTAGCTGTATTTGTGGAAGGTTAAAGTACAGAATTCGGTCAAGGATTGGGGTTAACCCAAACTTGACCGATTTTTTTTTAGGGAGATAGGGAGATAGTGCAGTGTGTTCCCGTAGCGTGACCTTAGGTCAATGTTGAAGCGCTAGCTTTTTGGGCTAATCGCCTATCTTGTATGGTGCGTTAAAAAAGTGTAGCGCACCTGTTTAACTATCAGTAATGGGTTCGCGTAGCGGCTCATACCGAGCATCGCTTTTTCAACCAACACACTGAAACGGCTACAAGTTAGGTTGCAAAAGGGTTTTGAGTTTTGAAGTGGAGTTAATGGGTTGAGTCGAGATCAAAAAATTGGTGCTAACTCGAAAAATTCCAAAATTGGGTTTTGAGATCGTCTTAAGGGTGTAGAGACGAAGGATAGAAAATCAAATTTTGTCCAAAGTCTAAAACCACTCGAAAACCAAACGAGTTAAACTCTGAAAATAAAAATTATGAATGATCGAAAACTCAAAGAAGTGAAAGAATGGTTGGAATACATAAACCAACCTTTTATCCCTGGTATGCTTGTTCAATCCTTCAAGGCTCCAGGAATTATGGCACCTACAAACGCATCAGGAGTTGGGGACTATGTAGCAAAAGCTGCCGCCGCTGCAACCCCAGGAACTGCACCTGGGAGTATTTTTGAGGGGATGCAGACTGTTGCCAATCTTTGTCGAGTCAAAGCCAATTATAATCCTCTAGATGTAGAGGGTAACGGTAATTTTGCTCATTTTCTTCAATTTACGCAAAATATTGCCGATGTACCTTTCCTGAGTTTACTCAACTCAAGTAGCCAAGAAATCGAGCAAAAAAGTAAAAACTCAGACATCCTAATAAACAGTTTTGTAGATGGCTTTGTCGGACTTGCAGAAGAGGACAAAGATGCGGTTACTAATTCCGTGAAAACTCTGGCTAAGGCTGCACTTTCTTATGCTGGACAAGTAGAGACAGGCTCCAATTTTGCACAAAACTTATTGCAGACCAATTCTTCGGGAGATGTGCAATTCTCATTGTTCAACAGTATATTTACAATAAAGTCCGAAAACAACAAAGGTACTATCACTTTCGAGTCTTCTTACAAGCTATATCGAGCTGTATATCAACTATCTGCGGCTAGTTGGGCGGAGATTAAACCTGTATTTGACCAACAACAAAAAACGGATACAAGTGAATGGCTTAAGAATATGACCACTAAGCCGAAAGGGTTAGGAGCAGCCAGCACTCCATGTCTTGATTAATTATCGAGGCTGTTACCTCTGAGGGAATAGGAAACAAGCAATGAGAAAAAACCGTTCCCTCTTGCCTTAATTTAAAGCCTTTTATTTCAAGAAAAAAGACGTTTTATAGAGGTTTAAATCTTCCTCAAACGATTCGCTTTTCTAGCGTTAATTTTAACTTGAAATATGGATATAATTGGTTTACTTTCGGACATCCATTCGCTAATACTTGTAAGACTTGGAATAAAAAAAATGACGACTATATCTTCAAATTCTGATAATAAGTTGCTGGTAATTACCAGCCTCACCGGAACTGACCAACAAATGGTGTTGAACCAAACTAAAGGGCTTCAGCCTCCAGTTCCCTCTAAAGGAAGTCCAAACTATCAAGTTTTCCTTAAAAACTTCCTACACAGTCCAGCTAACAATATATCTACCATTGCCAATTTTCTCCGAGAACAAGCGAAATGGGAGATAAATTCGGTTGAAAATTATCAAAATTACTTGAATTTATTCAATAATGCTCCCTTTCTTGTAGGTTATAGCAGTTCTAACCGTGAGATAAAAAAGAACTATAATTCTGTTTGTTCTTTACTGTCTGGAATTTATGCAATTGCTAACGTTCCCACACAAAAACAAGATAATGAATACGGTCTGAAAAAATTCTTGCATGGAGACTTTGAAAATGCTCCCAAAAACCTGACTATAATTACCCAGAATTTACAGGCTACAGAAGGGCAATTGATATTGTCATTTACGAAATCTAATTTCATCATTTCCTACTTCCCTCCTCAAGGGATCAATATATCCCGAAAACCCACATATAAAATTTCAGTGGATGTTGACATTACGACATGCACAGTTGCAGGACCTTTGTACTTTGAACAAAATGGGGAACAATTTTTGGGATTAGGGTTCATTAATGTAACGGACTGGATAACCGAAACTTCCACTCCAATATCAATTCAGGAGAAAGTTATTTTTCAGGAAAAACCCTCAGCCCAAGCGTTAGCTGCCAGTAATTCCATCCCCAGCTTGATTCAGAGTCACCAGTTCATCTCACAAGCTCATACTGATTTGGTTGGTTTAGTCCGACTAAACTATCCTACCTTATTATCTCAAACAACGCAACAGGAAAAGGTTGTCACGGTAGTATGGGATAATTCTGCTTTGAAGAGCAATGATTTAGACAGCAGTAATATTGTCCCCTCTGGAAATATTACTGTTGCAACAGCTCTTCTTGCAGGCTTTAGCTACTTTTTACTTAGTGGAGTGTATTTTAGCATTACTGGGGCTACAGCAGGTAAAACAAATTTTAACTTCACCTACAATGGTACCCTTTCTGCTTCAGCAGTTCAAGCTCTCTTGGTTCAAGGATCTAACATAACGCTCGTTTAGTCCCAAAAACGTCCTTTTTAGTACGATCGCCTGCTCTTGTAGGGTGCGTTAACAAAGTGTAACGCACCTCTTTAACTATCAGTAATAAGAGCCATTATCCATAGGTTATCAATTCATTCCCATAATCTCTGAATTGGATAAGCATCAAATTTAGTATCCCGACTAATCAAAACAAGGGATCTATTCATGGCTTGAGCGATCGACATTCTGTCAAATGGATCGCGATGATCTAGAGGTAGATAACAAGTTTGTAGGGTGTCAATAAATGAAATAGGTAGTAAGAGAATATCTGAGGATTCAAGTCCAGTCTCAATAGTTTCAAAGACTAAATTCATACTTCAATTCAGCAACGCCTAAATTTGGTCTGTTCAGCCACTCCTAGGCGTGCTTTTTCAGCTCTAAAACCCCTATTATACCGTTCATAAACAACTATGATACTAAGGAGATACTTAAGTATGTGTAATTTTGAGCATCTTGAAACCCATAAACTGTTTCTGTCGTTTACCCGCGAACAAGTAAATGCCAACATGGCCACTTGGGCTTATACCACCGCTGCAGGGCATCAGCAATATCAACTGCCATGTGCAAACCATGGCATTGACTTGTATCAGATTACTTATAAATCCAAAAACTGTTTCGCCACCGCCGATGCACCACCGCTGATTTTATCTGGTCTGGTAGCTATTCCGCAAACCTCTGAAACCCTGGCGATGGTTAGTTTTCAACATGGCACAATGAGTCAAAAGATTGATGTGCCCTCTAATTTTAACTTCCAAAGTCAGTCAGCCGTTTTTGCCTTTTCCTCAGGCAATTATGTAACTGTTTTTACGGATTATCCAGGCTTAGGGATTAATCCGGGGTGGCATCCCTATGTCATGTCTGATCCAAACAGCCAGGCCGCTATAGATTGTATCCGAGCCGCTCGTGAACTTCTGACCTACCTTAAGCTGAATTTCAGCAACGACCTCTATGTGTCTGGTTATTCCGAGGGAGGTCTGATAGCGATGGCGGTAACTAAAAGTATCATCGAGATGAAATATCCGACCTTTAACCTCAAGCGATCGGCACCGCTTTCTGGTGCATATCGGTTGGCTAGCCCGTTCAAAGATGTGTATCTTTCGGCTAACTTCCGGGCGGCCGCTTTTGTCTCTTATTTTGGCTACCTTTTGATGACCTGGCAGAATTATTATGGCGGTATTTATGAGAGTTTGCAGGATGTTTTTCGTTATCCGTTTTATAGCACACTGCCCCGGTTATATGATGGGGCTCTACCTCTACAAACTACCACATTGCTTATTCAACAGGCGATGAAGGAGCAGAAACCTCAGGTCCCCCATCATCTGATCAACCATTTGGGTTTGGGAAATAAACAGCTACTCGAAGAGCTCACCTTATTGGGGAATACATTTACAATTGAGTTCCTGGAACGAATGGTGATCCAAAACTCAAACGATCCCCTCGTTAAACGTATTCAGGAAAATGCCCGTTATGATTGGTCTTGGAAGAATCCCCCAGTCACGATGGAGATGTTGTTGGTGGGGGCGATGGGGGATCAGGAAGTTTTCTTTGCTAATACTTTGGAAACCGTAAAAGCAATGCGAAAAAAGGGGGTGGGACCGACCCAGTTAAATTATATTGATCTGGGTCTTGACTATAGCCACGACTCTGCTGTTACCCCTGCCCAGGCCGCAGCTCGACTTTTCTTTGACAATGGATTCGATGATCCAGCCTTCAGTAAGTTTGGCCGCAATCCGTCCTGACTGGAGTTTAGACTAACCAACCCCAAGGACTTGTCCCCTAGTTCATCTGGATGAGATAACTAAAAGTTTATATAATCTTCCTCTTGTCCAGATGAAATTGAAACGATTAAAAGAATGGAGTGAAAGGGTCTACAATCAGATAGGAGCAGCAAAAGACGCAGTTTTTGAATTGATGGATGCCACATTGTTAAGTGCGATCGCGTAGGGTGGCCATAGGCCAATCGCTTATTCTAGGGTTAACGCTCCCATATAAAAATCCACAACCAAACGCTTTGTTCGTAACCACAAAACACCTAAAAGACTATTTACCAGCTCATCTCCTACTAACACTTCAACCGTAAACTCCTCTTCCTCAATAACCACCTTGCACTCATATAGCGTTTGTATTTGAGATGTGAACATAGGATTGATATAAAAAGCGATGCAGCGCGGTCTTGGGGGTTTCCCCCATGAGCGACTGCATCAAGACA
>NZ_CEYLVT010000066.1:0-33320 GCF_982860115.1 Moorena sp. | reverse complement strand
TGCCTCTTGCCTCTTGCCTCTTGCCTCTTGCCTCTTGCCTCTTGCCTCTTGCCTTTTGCCTTTTGCCTTTTTATGGCCTGTGTTTACAATCCAGATACAAACGCGATCGCTTAAGAACGATAAACCCTGACCCGCTTATCAGGCTTTTGCTTTCTGACCCAGGCTAAAAACTTTTGCATTTGAGGGTCATTTTTTAAAGCTTCACAGGTATTCAATTCCAGAGCTAAACGAGCATTTGGGAATAAAGCATGTATTTGTCGGTGACAAGCAGGGCAAATAGTAATCGTTGGACCAGGTTTCATCTTTTTTCGCTTAGTGTTTTGTCGCAGTATCAGGTGATGAACTGTCAATCGCTCTACATCTCTTCCACAAAGTTCACAAGTCATTGATAATTATAAAAGTTATGAATTTGGTGAGGTGCTTTCGTCCTATTTTTTAGGGAGTAGGGAGTAGGGAGTAGGCAAGAGGCAAGAGGCAAGAGAAAAAAATCCTGTGTACTTCATTACTACGATAACCGTAAAATACTCAGTGTTGAATATCTCAACTAAACATCCAATATCATGAAAGCTTGGTCAATAGTTTCCTATCTAGTTATCGGTATAGTTATCGGTATTTTTTTAGGTATTATACTACAAAAGTCTACTCAAGTAAACCAGTTGCTAAGACGCTACGGTATCCTCAGCACTTCTAGCATTAAGCATAATCAAAGCAAACCAGTTCCTGCCAATTTTCAAGGGAAGATGTCCTTATTTATTTTGGCAGGACAGTCGAATATGTCAGGAAGTGGTAAGCTGACAGCTGCTAGTTCCGTTACTCACCCCAGAGTTTTTGTTTTTGGAAACGATTACCGCTGGCATCTAGGCCAAGAACCGATTGATTCACCAAGTGGACAAGTTGATCGTGTCTCGGAAGATAAGTCAGCTGGAGTCGGTCCAGGGATGGCCTTTGCTACTGAATTGCTCCAATACGATCCTGAGCTGATTGTTGGTTTAATTCCCTGTGCTAAATGGGGTTCTAGTATTCAAGAGTGGCAAAAAAATCTAAGTGAAGATACTTTGTATGGCTCTTGCTTAAAGCGAGCCTATGCAGCTTCACCAATGGGAGAAATTAAAGGTTTATTATTCTTTCAGGGAGAAAGTGATGCCCTTAATCCTCAAGCCGACCCAAGTCGAAAATTTTTCCCAAATCAGTGGGCTGATAAATTTGTTAGGTTAGTAAAGGATTTCCGTCAAGACTTAGGGAAACCTGATTTACCAGTAGTTTTTGCTCAAATTAGCACCACTACTGATCCAGAAAAGCTCCCAAACTGGGAAACCGTGAAAGCACAACAGGAAACAGTCCAGTTACCAGCTACTAGGATGATTACAACAGATGACTTGGGTTTGCAAGACCATGTCCACTTGACAACGGAAAGTTATTTGATTGTTGGAAAACGATTTGCTAAAGCATTTTGGCAACTTACTCAAAGGTAATACTCAAAGATAATACGGTGCATCAAGACAGGGAAAACTAGAGGAAACGTCGCCATTGATTCAGGTCTTGCTTGATGAACATCTTATCTAAAACAGTTCCAGGGTTTTTAATTGCTAGCATCGCCATCATTCCAGCAATTCCCACAGTGGTGATATCAACACCAGCTGCTAAAACTGTTGCGCAACAAATTACTGTCCGGATTGATGGTCCAAAACAGGGTGGGAGTGGGATAATTGTTGAACGCCAAGGAAATACATATTACATCCTGACTAATGCTCATGTGCTACAAAAATCTGGCATCTACAGGATTCAAACCCCTGATGGCAATCGTTATCCTGTAGACTCTCGCTACATCAGACGGATGCCAGGAGTAGATTTAGCGATCTTACCTTTCATTAGCACCTCTAACTACCCAGTTGCTAGGTTAGGGAATTCCCAGCAAATCCTTGCAGGTCAAAGGGTTTATGTTGCTGGATGGCCTCGTTCTGGAGGTGCTTCTCGACAACGGCGGTTTATTAATACTGAAGGATTGCTCACGGAGGCTAGTTCTAAACTTCCTAGGGGATATGCTCTGAGTTATACCAATTTGGTCAGAATTGGGATGAGTGGTGGACCGGTATTAGATAATCAGGGGCGGGTAATTGGTATTAATGGCATGGTCAGGTTAGTGGGGGATTCTGACACAATTGTGGCATCTGGCATTAGCATTGACACCTATTTAACCTGGCGCTCTCAGCTGAAACTGCCAACTCCTGTAAAGACTCCTCAAGTCGCTGTCTCTCCTACAGCTGCATCTGCCAAGACCGGAACAGTTTTCTACAAGTTGGCCAATACCCTAAAGGTAGGCACTGGCTCAGTTAGTTCTGTGGCCATTGGCACCGTTGCTCAAGGGAGATCAGTAAAGGGATTGATGGCTGCTAGTGGTCATAGTGATGGCACTATCTCTTTGTGGAATCTGTCAACTGGTCAATTAATTCGTAGCTGGCGAGGTCACGGTGGCGCAGTGAATGCTGTGGTGATTAGTCCGGATGGTCAAACCTTAGTCAGTGGCGGTGATGACCGTATGATCAAGACCTGGAATATTAACACGGGTAAACCGTTAGTTACCCTGAGTGGACATCAAGATACAGTGGCGACTTTAGCCTTCAGTGCAGATAGTAAAACTTTAGTTAGTGGCAGCTGGGATAACACTATTAAGATTTGGCAGCTGCGTAAGGGTAAACTGTTGTATACCCTTACCGGACATTTAGGTTCAGTGAATTCTGTTGAAATCTCTCCTGATGGCAAAACCTTAGTCAGTGGTTCTCAAGATACAACTATTCGGCTGTGGAATCTAGCTACAGGTAAGTTAGTGCGTATCTTCAAGGGACATTCTCGATCGGTATCGTCTGTGGCAATTAGTCTGGATGGGAAGATTTTAGCCAGTGGTGGAGGAGACGGCACTATTCGCTTGTGGAATATTAACACTGGTAAACTGACTAGGACGTTGACGGGTCACACAGATGGGGTGTGGTCAGTAACCATGACTAGAGATGGAAGTACTTTGATTAGCGGTAGTTGGGATAAGACCATTAAGTTGTGGGATATGAGGAGCGGTCAGTTGAAAAGCACCTTAAATGGTCATTCGGGCTATGTTGTGGCTGTTGCGTTGAGCCAGGATGGTCAAACCTTAGTTAGTGGTGGTTGGGATCAGCAAATTAGAATTTGGAGAAAGCAAATCTCTAATTAACTTAAATTAACTTGAGTTTAAGATAAGCGATTCGGCAAAGCCGACGCTTCGCGAACGCACTCCTAGGCATTCCTAATCCAGTAATTTAGATTTGGTTAAAATTACGATAATATCTCAATTAATATCTCAATTTAAACGCTGTTGTATACACAATCAACCGGTCAAATAATCCCACGCCTTAATAAATGCAACAATTTGACTCACTGGAGGCAGGGTTGATACTGGTCTTGATGGTGTTGTGGTGTCTTCAGATTGCTCGATCCAGCTTGATTGATTCATCAGATACTTTCCAAAGTCTTGATTATAATAAATACTTAATGAGTAGTCTCTAGAGTTAGTAATAATTGTCTGAGTCGGAGCAATAAAAAAGTTAGCCGATGATTTTATTTCTGGTGCTAACTTAACGGTTTTAATTGGGTTAAGCTGCTCAATAGCTTGGCCAATACTTGTCAGTAATTTTTTGATTTGCTGTTTGTCTTGATGATTTAAAGTGTAAATTGAGCGTGAGGGTAGGCTATTTAATAGGGTCACAATATTGCGATGAGTTTGACCTCCATCTTTAAATGGTACAATTGCCAAGTAAGCGATAATGAATAAGTCAGCATTGTTGCTCGTAAAGGTAATGGTTGTTCTGCGGACACCCACCTCAATGCTGGGTGGTTGATTGAGCACTTCAGAAACATTAGCTATTTGATTATAAATCGAGGCTAAAGCCAAATTTGCTTTGAGGTCTAACGGCGTATCAACGATAATCTTTACTGTTGGCAGGGTCTCGTTGAAAAAGGTTTTGGCAGCTTCTGAAGACAGACGGATAATTTGACTTTGATCGCCATCAGGACTCAAGTCAACCCATTCACAGATCAGTCCTTCGGTTTTGAGACCAAACCGGGAAACGGCATATAGTTTTGCCCCAGTCAGGGTAGCACCAGTCAAATCTGCTCCAATCCAATTGGCTTTAATCAGCCTTGCCTTACTAAGATCAGCGTGTACTAAACTGGTATTAACTAAATTAGCATTGCTCAAATCAGCTCCAACTAAGGTAGCTCCACTTAATTTAGCGTTGCTGAGATCAGCCCAACTGAGGTTTGCTCCACTTAAATCAGCCCAGCGTAAATTTGCCCCACTGAGATCAGCTCCCCTAAAATTGGCACAGGTGAGATTTCCTTGTCTGATTTCAACCCCTTTTAGATTGCTACCGCTGAAATCGGCTTTGTGCAGATTTGTTCCATTTAAGTGGGCTCCCTTCAAATTTGCTTGACTAAGGGTTGCCCCCGCTAGATTAGCTTCATTGAAGATAGCGCGGCTGAGATTGGCTTGTCTGAGGGTGGCTTCTCGTAAATCAGCACCAGTGAGGTTTGCTGCGGTTAGATTTGCTCCACTAAGGGAACCACGAACCATCTCAGCACGAATCAGTGATGCCTGAATCAGTTGGGCACCTCTTAAATCAGACCGAATCAAATTTGCTACATTGAGCTGTGCTTGTGTTAACTTGGCTTTGGAGAGATTGGCACCACTGAGTCTAGCAACGTTTAAGTTGGCTCGGCTGAGGTTTGTGCCGCTCAAGTTAGCACCACTTAAGTTAGTTATACTCAGGTTAGCTTCACTCAAGTCGGCACCACTAAGAGTAGCGCCGCTTAGGTTAAGTTCCGTAAGATCCGCAGCTGTAAAATCTCTTACCCCTGCTGCATATTGTTGAATAATTTCCCTGACATTCATTACAATCTAACAAAAATTAATATTTATCATGGCATAGGCTGAATTCGGGTGAGAGATGATGAAAATTGGTATTGTAGGACTGGGATTGATGGGTGGGTCCCTAGGATTAGACTTGAGAGCACAAGGTCACCAGGTCTTGGCAGTCTCTCGTCAACCAAAAACCTGTCAATTCGCACTTGATCACGGCATTGTTGATAATGCGAGTATTGAATTAAGTATCCTAGCCACAGCAGAGGTTGTGTTTATCTGCACCCCAATAGCCGCAATCGCCTCTACTGTCAAGGATTTAGTCAACTATCTTAACAAGGATACCGTAATCACTGATATTGGTTCGGTCAAAATGCCAGTGGTTAGAGACATTGCTCCCCTGTGGGAAAATTTTGTAGGTGGTCATCCGATGTCAGGAAGGGAATACAGTGGTGTGGAAGCTGCGGTGTCTAATCTATTTGTCGGAAACCCTTATGTACTGACCCCGATTGAGACAACACCACCACCAGCACTTGAGAAGGTGGAGGAAATTGTGCGATCGCTTAAGTCATTGCTTTACATCACAACCCCGGAAAACCATGACAAAGCGGTAGCATGGATTTCTCATCTACCGGCGATGGTGAGTGGGAGTTTGATTAATGCTTGTATACAGGAGACTGACCCAGTTGTTTTGAAGTTAGCCCAACAGTTAGCTAGTTCTGGTTTTCGTGATACTAGCCGTGTCGGGGGTGGTAATCCAGAACTGCGAGTAATGATGGCTCGTTACAATCAGGAGTCGATAATGCGATCGCTTTTAGGCTATCGCGATCGCCTTGACCAGATAATTGAGGTGATTGAACAGGAAGATTGGTCAAGTCTGGAACAAATCTTTGAAACGACTCATGTAGCTCGGAAAAAGTTTGTTTCCTGAGTTTGTTTAGTTTGTTATTGAGCTAATTAGCAAGCGATCGCATGATGGAACACAAATAATTCCTAATCTTGCCCTTTGATAGCTCTGTTCATCAAAGGGCAAAACTTGAGATGTTTTGAGGCGATGAGGGATAACTAAAATTGAACAACATTTAACTATCTGTGGGGTAATATCAAAATTGTAAATCTATAAGACAGTGAGATGCACCCCAATTCAGGTTTATTGGCGATTCTCCAACTCACTCAGGCTCAACCTCCCTCCAACCCTCAATCGTAGCCATTAGAATGTTGACTAGGAGATGGTCTATTGCTTCTTTGAATGCTTCTACTCCTCCTGCTTTCAGTACATTGATTTCCTTCGTTTTGAGTGTTGGGTTACTCTCAAGTTGGTCAACAGCTTTAGGGACAACATTATAAAACTTTATTTTTTGATCTTTAGCCTCTAACATTGGCTTGTATTTTGCCCAAAATTTTCGCTCGTATTCTGCTTCATCAAGTTCATCAGAGATTTTGAACAATTCTGCGGCTATATCCTGTAAGCTTTGGTTGCCAGGGTTTGACTCTCGTGCACCATAAATTAAGTCTTTGATCCAATTCTCAGCTTCTGCTATTTTTATTAATTCAAAAACAACCTCTTTTAAATTAGCTCCTCCAGAAATTGCGTTTAAATTTTTATTTAATTCAAACGATAGCATTTGCTCTAGGGATGATTGATCAGGAAAAGCGTCTATTAGAGCGTCTCGTAGTTTTTTCCGCTGCTGACCAGATAAAGGGTGCATCTCAAAGTTGTAAATCTATAGCTCAGGGAACTGGAGAAGTGTTTTAGCCTTCAATCGGAGTATTTTGGCAAAAGTGAGATGCACCCCAGATAAATTCATATTATTCCAAGACTCACTTATCTTGTCTCTTGGGCTTCTAGCATCGCCAACTCCGTCTCAAAGTCAGCCATTCTTCGATCCAAGGTAATCTATTCAGTATAGTCAAAATAATTAGCGATTGGCCTACGGCCACGCCAAAGGCGATCGCACCAACAACCACCTCAGTTGTTGAGTTCTGCGAGAAGGAATGGATATATTTTGACTGCTATGTTATATTTATCCATGGTAATAATAACACAGACATTCAGAAGTTCGGAATTTGGCAGAAGGCTGATTAAGGTTAGCTTTCACATTACGAAACATTAGTGGTGGTTTGCTTACGCTATCTAGATTTGGTGATACCGCAAACCGATTAACTGTTGTACAAACTTTTGATTTCCAGCATACCAATTACCACAACATCAACTATTACCAATCCCTTGACCTCCTAACCAACCGGTTGTCCAAGCACTCTGAAAATTAAATCCCCCGGTAATTCCATCAATATCGAGAATTTCCCCAGCAAAGTAAAGACCTGGACATTGGCGGCTTTCCATAGTCTTGAAATTCACTTCTTTGAGACTAACACCACCACAAGTAACAAACTCTTCCTTAAAAACCCCTTTACCTTGAATCAAATAGCGTCCTTGAGTCAGTTCTTGAACTAACTGATGTACGGTTTTTTTAGATAGCTCAGCCCAACGGTTTTGTGCTCCCACTCCCACACTAGTAACTAAACTCACCCAAAGGCGCTTTGGGATAGGAATGGGACAACTAGTAGTAATGAAGCGTCGAGGTAACTGGGATTTAACATCGAGGAGTAATTTGCGCAATCGGTCTGGATTGTAATCAGGAAGCCAATTCACCAACAAGGGCATTTGATAATGGTGTTCATGCAACACTCTCGCCCCCCAAGCAGAAAGCTTCAGTACCACTGGACCACTTAAACCCCAGTGGGTAATGAGCAATGGTCCGGTTTGTTCCTTCAAGGTTTTACCAGCATCGGGTAATTTGAGGCAGACCTGTTTAACACTGACCCCAGCTAAATCCTGTAATCGAGAGTCTGGGATATTAAAGGTGAATAGAGAGGGAACAGGGGTTTCGATGGTATGACCTAAGGCTTTTGCCCAACGGTAGCCTAAGGGATTGCTACCAGTAGCAACCAAAACGCGATCGCATTTTATAGTCTCACCATTCCTCAACCCAATCTCAAATCCTCCTGGGGTCTGGTGTGGGGTGTCAGGAGTCGGGTGTTGGGAAGATTGTCGAGAGATCCACTTAACCGGATTACTGGTGCGAATCGTCACCCCTGCGGTCTTAGCTACTTGTAAGAGACAATCAACAATAGTTTCGGAAGTGTCAGTAATCGGAAACATCCTGCCATCGGCTTCAGTTTTCAGCTCAACACCGTGAGCCCCAAACCAAGCAATGGTATCCTTAGGTTGAAAGCGGGTGTAAGCCCCTCGCAATGCTTTGCTTCCCCTCGGGTAAGCTTGTACCAATTGGGCTGGATCAAAACAAGCATGAGTAACATTACACCGTCCACCACCAGAGATGCGCACTTTCGATAATGGATGGCGTGAGTATTCTAGCAGAGTGACATTGGTATGGGGATGAGTAGTTGCACAGGTAATTGCCCCAAAAAAACCAGCGGCTCCACCACCAATGACTACGACATTGAGATTTCGTGAATTATCCAAGGGAATCGGGAATTGGGAATCAGGAATCGGGAATCGGGAATCGGGAATCGGGAATCGGGAACAGGGAAAAAATCTTGTTTACCTTATTAATATGAGAACCCTTAATCAAAATCTCCCCATCTCCCCATCTCCCCATCTCCCCACACTTCCCATACTTCCATCTCTTTACCTTTTGCCTTCAAATCTTAGGATCGTCCTGGCAAATAATACTTAAAGTCCCTTGAGCCTTTATAGTCAGTGACATTAGCCAATTCTTCTAGAGTTTGGACACCACGAAGCAATTCGCCATTAATTTGCCAAGTAGGATAGGATTTAATTCCAGCAGCGATACAAGCTTGTGTCTGAGCATCTTTGCCATCACGAGCACACTCTATATAATTGATTTGAGAGAATGCCTGTTTTCCAAACAGTTGCTTCTGCTCATAGCAGTGGGGACACCAGTAAGCTCCGTATTTCTTTGCACCAACTTCAGTCAAATGACGCGCCAGATCAATTTCCGATTGACCAGAGGTTGTGTTAACTTTCCAACCACCAATAGCTGCGTTTGGCGCACCAGAGGCTGTGGGAATTGGACCACCATTGTCTGCTGATGTGGCCACGGATTCCCCAACATTAGCATAAACGCCTAAGGTACCTACCAAGGTGATCATGCCCACGATCAGACCGATAAAGAAAATTTGACCAATATCTTCCCAACTGCGACCCACAAGGGTTAGGACTAGCAGGCTAATGGCAAATAATGCTGAAGTGATGCAGTATATACAGAGTGCTTGGATCTCAAACGCTAACAAGTACATCAAGTAGCTACTGAAAACTGTCATAGCTGCTGCGCCTGCCAACAGCAGTAACCAAGTCCAATTTTCTAGTTTTGAGCGAAGTCCCTTCTTTGGGTCTCCCTTGACTAACAACGGAGTCAAGGCAAATGTAGCCATACTGGTGTATGCCAAGAAACCAAACAAGGTTAGTGGCAGACCAAATATACTAGCATAAGCGCTGGAAAGAACATCATTACAGCTGGAAGCATTAGCTGCACCCGCGCTGCAAACTGCAGTACCACCTGTCAGTTTAACCACAGTCAGATAAGCAGTTAACAGGGCACCCACGACAGCGATCGCAGCAATCAGCTGACGGGACCAACGATAAATCCAGGGGACAGAACGCCTGCGACTCACACTCATAATCTAGATAATTAGGAATAGGGGTTGCTTGAAAGTACTAACTACTACGTTATCAACTCAAACAACCAATAGACAGAAACCAAGGTGACATACTGTTGAAAGTCAACCTACCCTAAGGGAAGGCCAAGGGCGAACAACCTTTTAGAATGTAGAATTTAGAATGCAGAATTTAGAATGCAGAATTTAGAATTCTGACAGACAACCTTGGCCAAAAGGCCACGGGTGCGCGTTCAACCGGCCAACCTTCAACCTTCAACCGGCCAACCTTCAACCTTCAACCGGCCAACCTTCAACCTTCAACCGGCCAACCTTCAACCGGCCAACCTTTATCCTTCAAACAATTGGTTTTTGTTCTTGAATAGCCGACACACTACTGCGTACTGCTTCCACAAATTGACTGACCCGAATCGGGTCAATAGGTTGATCAATTTGTCCACGACGCTTGAGGGAACTAGAGACAATTACCCCATCAGCATATTGCATCAGGGTAGAGATATTTTCCCAATTAGCGCCACTGCCAATAAACACTGGTTTGCCCTTAGCCGCCGCCGAGGCTAACACCAGGTCTTGGGGATTAGTAGCAGTACCGGTTGCCCAGCCAGATAGAATCACACCATCAGCTAACCCCCGCTCTAAGGTTTCTTGTACAGCTATGGTGATATTCGGTGATTCCAAAGGTTGTCCATGTTTGACTAGAACATCGGCAATAATCTTAACATCACTACCCAGTGCCCGACGGTAGCGCAAGAGTGTATGAGCCTGTCCCTCAATTAACCCCTGGTCTGTTGCCATAATCCCAGTCAGAACATTAACGCGGATAAATTTAGCCCCTACACAAGTAGCAATTGCCAAAGCACTATGAGCATCATTGCGTAAAATATTGATCCCTATTGGTATGGGAACCAAGTTCATCAGTCGCTGGACTATGATCGTCATGGTACTGACTACTGCTGGATCGACCTGGTTTTTGGTAAATGGGGCGTCGAAAAAATTCTCAACAATCACCCCATCCACTCCACCAGAGCCTAAGGCGGTGACCTCTTGCTCAGCTCGGTCAATGACAGCTTGCAGGCTACCCCCCCAGCGCGGGGAAGTAGGGAGTGGCAGCAAATGCACAACTCCTATGATCGGATTCGGTGTCTGGAAAATTTGCTCTAAGTTCACAATCGATGGATGTTTGGAAGCCCCATCTCATCAGGGAGCGGGGAGGAAAAGCTACAGATAGAGAGGACCAGTGCCCCCTATAGAAAACTTGGAAATTGAGAGTAGGGTCGAATGCCTTTTCTGGCATCGGTCTACCACTGGCATTAATGGTGCGGTGCGACCAGGCGCGAGGTTAAACGCCCACACCGAAGGCGCACCAAGAGAAAAGCTATTGTGCTTACTCTTTTGATGAAACCTGGGATTTAGTTATCCAGGTTGCTAAAACCAGTTGCTAAAACCAATTGTATCGGTCAGTGCTATCCCCAAAGCAAGCACCATTATTCCTGAAGACCATTTCTAGCGGTTGTAGGTTAACAGAGGTGAGCCCTAAAACGACTACATCTGTTTTTGATCTCTACTGCCTACTGATTCTAGGTCAAGGGTAAAATAGGTATACATATTACCAGTAGATTGTACCTTTGTCTTGTCAAGTTTCAGCTTTCCGAGCGCAATTGGTTAAGAGCCGAGATCAGCACTACTCAATTTTTACCCTGTAGGAGCTCAGCCCCCCGCTCCCCCATAGACCGAGGTGACCAACACGAGCCCGTTGGAGTCACGATCCCCGGGATTATCCTTTGGATACACTACGTGAACGCATAATTTTCTTTGAGGGAGATTTTTATAATTCCTAATATTTTTTTGAATATTTTAATAAAATTTAATTTAGAATGAGTGTATAGGTTTTGAGAGTGGAATCAACATGGAACATCAGTACTAGTAGAAGAGGAGAGCAGATTAAGAGTGGAGCACATCACTGTCTTGATGCAAAGCGCGAGTGGGGGAAACCCCCGCATGAAGGCGCTGCATCGCTGACAAACCAGAATCAATGGTGTAAGGTGCGGCTATTGGGCAGTAGATTATGTGACGAAGTCGTATTATCATATAAGATGATGTAATGAATGGGCAAAAAGCCAACTGTAGCAATATCTCATTTGGGGTGCGAGAAAAATCGCATTGATACCGAACATATGCTGGGTCTGCTGGTACAGGCAGGATACCAGGTTGATGCCAATGAAGAATTAGCTGAGTATGTTATTGTAAATACCTGTAGTTTTATAGAACAAGCGCGGCGAGAATCAGTCCGCACGCTAGTAGAACTGGCTGAAGCTGATAAAAAAATAGTGATCACGGGCTGTATGGCTCAACACTTCCAAAGCCAACTATTGGAAGAGTTGCCAGAGGCAGTGGCAGTGGTGGGAACCGGAGACTACCATAAAATAGTAGATGTAATCCAAAGAGTAGAAACAGGCGATCGCGTTCAAGAGGTTTCTACTGAACCAACCTACATTGCTGACGAAACAACGCCACGCTACCGAACAACTTCTGAAGGGGTTGCTTACCTACGGGTGGCAGAAGGGTGTGATTACCGCTGTTCCTTCTGTATCATTCCGCACCTCCGGGGAAAGCAGCGATCGCGTACCATAGAATCCATTGTTGCGGAAGCTGAGCAGTTGGCATCTCAAGGGGTTCAAGAGCTGATTTTAATTTCCCAAATCACCACCAACTATGGTTTAGACATATACGGTGAACCGACACTGGCAGAACTGTTGAGAGCATTAGGTGAAGTAGACATCCCCTGGATTCGGATCCACTACGCCTATCCCACCGGTTTAACCCCATCCGTCATAAAAGCCATTCAGGAAACTCATAATGTTCTTCCTTATCTCGATTTGCCTCTACAGCACTCCCATCCAGAAATCCTCCGCTCCATGAACCGTCCTTGGCAGGGACGAGTAAATGACACTATCATCAAGCAACTCAAAACTGCACTTCCTGATGCAGTGTTGCGAACCACCTTTATTGTCGGGTTTCCCGGCGAAACAGAGCAGCACTTTGAACACTTGCTGGAATTTGTCCAGCATCATGAATTTGACCATGTTGGAGTGTTTACCTTTTCTGCGGAGGAGGGAACAGCAGCATACAAATTGCCTAATCAGTTGCCCCAAGGGGTGATGGATGCCAGACGGGATGCCCTGATGGCAGTTCAACAACCGATTTCCTTGAAAAAAAATCAAAACTGTCTGGGCAAGATAGTTGATGTTCTCATAGAACAAGAAAATCCCTTAACGGGTGAATTTATTGGTCGCAGTGCCAGGTTTGCCCCTGAGGTGGATGGATTGGTCTACGTTCAAGGTGATGCCTCTTTAGGAACCATAGTATCAGTAGAAATTACTGATTGTGATTTCTACGACTTGTATGGTTCTGTAGTACTACCTCCGTAAACAAGCCACAGGCTTTAACTAGGGGCTGGAATTAAAAACTCCACCACTAGGGGAAGTAATCTGGTCAATCCTGAACCAGAAATGATCCTTGGTCTTTTAGATTGCGGTGCGACCCCGGCGAGGTTTCCTCGCCAAGGGAACGCGCACCAAGACAATGGAGCTGTAGACAAGGTGTCTAGCCTTGTGAAAAGTCGGTGTCTGTCGCCCATAGTTCTGTCGCCCATAGTAATGGCAGACTAAACGGGAGACTAAACGGGAGACTAAACACTTAAAAGACCTGCTTAGGGGGTAAAAACTAGCTTAGCGGTGCATCAATTCAGCTTTGAGGGTTAAATTTGGGATGATTTACCCCACCCCAATCCAACGGGCAATACCTAGCTAGCGATGCAGAGGTACGACCCGTGGCGAATTAAATTCTTAACGCGGAAAGCGTACCATTACCGACCTGAGGGGGTTTAAGCTAAAGCGCGACTGCCTATGGGACAAGGTGCTACTTAGGAGTTGAGGCCTATCAACAGGTGCGACCCGTGGCGAATTTAATTCTTAACGCGGAAAGCGCACCTAACCAAATGGGTGGAAACTAAACCCCTTTCTACTCATGTAATCTCATCACAGGTTTGTTAAGGCAACAGCCATGGTGAGTAAAACCTGAAGGCTCACTGTCTTTATAGCCATCACAGTGTTTCCTCACACGTTCAACTACTAACTTTCTGACTTACCAGAAAAAAACCACAACTAACCAACGAAAAATCGAAAAATAACTTATGACCGTTTCTTTCCAAAGCCTGGGATTGTCTGAAGCTTGTGTAAGCCAACTCGAAAAAATCGGCTTCACTACACCTACTACTATCCAAGCCCAAGCTATTCCTGAACTGCTCAATGGCCATGATGTACTCGGTATGTCTCAAACCGGTACTGGCAAAACAGCAGCGTTTTCCCTACCAATGCTAGATCGCATTGACTTGGACAAGCGAACCGTACAAGCCTTAATTCTAACCCCAACCCGAGAGTTAGCCCAGCAAGTTAACCAAGCGATTCGGGACTTCAGTGAGGACCGTCGATTGCATATACTAACCGTCTGCGGTGGTCAGTCTATTGAGCGGCAAATTCGGATGCTGTACAAAGGCGCTCAGATTGTGGTAGGAACTCCCGGACGGGTGATTGACTTGCTAGACCGGGGAGACCTTAAGCTGGAAAACCTGAGCTGGGTGGTACTCGATGAAGCGGATGAAATGTTAAGCATGGGCTTTATCGATGATGTTAAGAAAATCCTGCAACAGACTCCCGAAGAGCGTCAGACTACTTGCTTCTCAGCAACTATGCCCCGGCCAATTCAGGACCTAGTCAGCAAGTTCCTGAAATCCCCCGTCACTGTTAAAGTTCAGCAATCGAAAGCAGCACCAGCGCGCATTGAACAGCGAGTTTACATGGTACCCCGTGGCTGCTCAAAAATCAGGGCTCTCCATCCGATTCTGGAACTGGAAGACCCAGAAGCTTCAATCATTTTTGTGCGAACACGAAAAGCTGCTGCTGAACTAACCAACCAATTACAAGCGGCTGGTCACAGTGTGGATGAGTACCACGGTGATTTGAGTCAGAGTCAGCGGGAGCGGTTATTGTATCGGTTCCGGAAAAATCAAGTGCGTTGGGTAGTAGCAACCGATATTGCTGCCCGTGGTCTAGATGTGGATCATCTGACCCATGTGATCAATTTTGACCTGCCAGATCAAGTAGAAAGCTATATTCACCGCATTGGTCGTACCGGTCGTGCTGGTAAGACAGGAACAGCGATTACCCTGATTCAACCTTTTGAACGCCGTAAACTCTACCAGATTGAGCGCAAGGTGCGGCAACGGTTGGAAGTTACCCGGATTCCGACGCGCTCACAAATTGAAGCCCGGCGCTTAGAAAGACTGCAGGCAGAGTTACGGGAAGCTTTATCAGGGGAACGGATGGCTTCTTTCTTGCCAGTTGTACGGGAATTGGAAGAAGAATATGATGCTCATGCGATCGCAGCGGCAGCATTGCAGTTGTTCTATGACAAAACTCAACCCCCCATTAGTGACGATATCGAAGAACGAATGGTGGAACGTCCCAAACTTCGCCTTAACACAGACAAACGCCATCGGTCAGAAAAACCAAGAAAGCCTGTGATTCAAAATCAGTCAAGATAAGATAGACAAAGATGAAGTGTAAAGGATGAAGGCGTATTGGATGAAGTAGCAAAATATACCAGTTGTTTCGTCAAGCAACAAAAATAAATGGAAGGATTGACAGATCATAACCTTCATGCTTCATACTTCATGCTTCATACTTCACACTTCACACTTGATACTTCACCCTTAATACTTCCCTAACCAAACGTGGCTTCAAGTCTGTCTGTTTCTGATTCCTCTACTGTGAGTGGTGGCATTTCTACTTCGCTCAACTGGCCTGGCTTAGTTGAGGCTTACCGTCCTTATTTGCCAGTCACTGACTCCACACCAGTGGTAACCTTACTCGAAGGTAATACTCCTCTAATTCCTGTCCCCACTATTGCCAAAATTATTGGCAGAGGAGTAAAGGTACTGGTGAAATATGATGGTCTCAATCCTACCGGTAGTTTTAAAGACCGGGGCATGACCATGGCGATTTCAAAAGCTAAGGAAGCAGGAGACCAGGCGGTAATCTGTGCTAGTACCGGAAATACCTCGGCATCAGCAGCAGCCTACGCTCGTCGGGGGGGAATGCGGGCATTTGTAATTGTTCCTGATGGTTATGTGGCTCTGGGGAAATTAGCCCAAGCGTTGGTATATGGAGCAACAGTAATCGCCATTAAGGGAAATTTTGATGACTGCTTGAAAATTGTCCAGGAAATGGCATCAAAGTATCCCGTGACCTTGGTCAATTCCCTCAATCCTTATCGCTTAGAAGGTCAAAAGACAGCTGCGTTTGAGATAGTGGACAACTTAGGTGATGCTCCTGATTGGCTGTGCATACCAGTGGGCAATGCTGGCAATATTTGTGCCTACTGGATGGGATTTTGCGAGTACCATCAGCAGGGGAAATGCGATCGCTTACCCCAAATGATGGGATTTCAAGCATCTGGAGCATCTCCGATTGTCGCTGGCAAAGTCCTAGAGCATCCCGAAACCATTGCAACCGCAATTCGGGTGGGCAACCCGGCTAGCTGGAAAAAAGCGATCGCAGCCCAAGAAGCTAGTAAAGGGGCATTTAATAGTGTTACCGATCAAGAAATTTTAGATGCCTATCGGTTATTGGCATCCCAAGAAGGAATTTTTTGTGAACCAGCGAGCGCTACATCAGTCGCTGGTTTGTTGAAAGTAAAAGACCAGGTACCCACAGGAGCAACCGTGGTTTGTGTACTGACAGGTAATGGTCTCAAAGATCCAGATACTGCAATCGCGCACAGCAACAACCCATTAACAGAAGGGATTGAGCCCACAACTGCTGCTGTGGCAAAGGTGATGGGGTTAAAGCCGAAAGAGGCTTAGGAATCCCTGGTAACGTCGGTTGTTAGGTTGAAGGTTAGTCGGTTGAAGGTTAGTCGGTTGAAGGTTTACGGGAGTTGTACCTGATCCACCACATGATGAATGCCATCTATGATTAACGAAGGCTGATCGAAATACATCAGATGACCGCTTTGCTCGGAAATAATCTGCTGACTACTTGAAGATAAAGTAGCAAGTTCGGCCTGGAGTTCTTGCCAGACGGCTCTTTGTTGTTGCATATAATCTGCTGTAAAGCCACGGGGTAACTGATCCACAGTGACGGGCTTTGCAGCTGTTAGCACCACTAACGGGCGATCGCCCAAAGAAGGCGTTGTTTGAGCCCGCTTTAGGTTTCGATGGAAGAGTTGTGCTTCAGCTTCCACAGTAACAGTCGATTGAGGGCCAAAGGCTTTGAGCTGGGGCAGCATTTCTGGGGGAATCCGTCTAACGTTGGGATTAGGAAAATGATGCAATAAGCGCAAGACTCCCATAGCGGCCAATTGCCTGTTCAGCCATGACTTGACCGGAGAGGGTTCGAGATTAACTGGGGCAGGAGGAAAACGTTCTTCCTGTTCTGGATGAGATGAATCCACCAATACCATGCCTACTACTTCATCAGGGTAAAGCTCTGCGAATACTCTAATATAAATACCACCCATGGATAGCCCTACTAACACATAGGGCGGCTTGATACCTGCCTGCTCCAAAGCCCTATGTAGGTCTTGAGCAATTTGGTCTGCTGTAGGAGGATGGGGGCTAGGTTCGCTCCACATTATGCCTGGGCGGTCGTAGGCGCAAACCCGCGTAAACTCCGCTACCTGAGGCTGTACTTTGCCCCAAGCCAGAGAGCCCATCGGCGCTAGCCCATCCTCTAAGATAACCGTTACATCCCCCTCACCCATGCAATGAAGGTGAAGTTTGCGCCCGCCCACATCTACCAATTGCCCTGGTGGTGGGTATTTAATGGGTAAGTAGATTCTTGACCAACGCTCATAGAGGAAAAGCCCTAGCAGTAGGATGCTCACTGCCAGCAGAACACCTAGGAAAATCCATTTAAGCCAAAATTTCATCAGACTAAACTGACCACGGAAACAGCAACTCTATCCCTGATTGGGATACTTTTCTAACACTACCGATGATACCGACTTTAGTAGGACTTATATGGCCTATATGGCTTCTAGCTCTGCTAGTATAATTATTCTAATATAATATTTTTAGGATACTATTGCTAGTATAACTTTTGCGATCGCAAACAGAGATAATGATGTGTTATGGTTTGCTGCGAATCGGGTGACGATTTCCTCTAGCTTGATTACATCTCATTTTCAAACACTATCGCCATCAAATTCCTTATGCAACTAGAAGAGTATTTCAACTTTTTGGCTCCTGATGACATTCGGATTAAAGGTCATCGGATTGGGATTGAAACGGTGTTGTACGAGTATTTATTTAAAGGGCGTACTGCTGAAGAAATTGCCAAAATTTACTCAACTCTGACCTTAGAACAGGTCTATGCCACAATTCTTTATTACCTACAGAACAAAGACACGGTTAGTCAATACATTGCTGACTGGCTAGAGTGGGGACATCAACAGCGTAAAGCTCAAGCTTTGAATCCTCATCCTGCTGTTGCTCGACTCCGGAAAATCAAAGCAGAAAGACAAGCCCAGTTGAAAGCCAATGGCACTGAAGTATCTAATGGATGAGAATGTTGACCCAGCTTACCCAACTCAAATCCGACGCAAATGCCCTGATTTAGTGATTCGCGCAGTTGGGGAAATCGGTACTCCGAGCCTCAGTACACTAGACCCGGAAATTCTGTTATGGTGCGAGGATTATAACTTTGTTTTGGTAACCAATAACCGTAGGTCTATGCCCGTACATTTAACTGACCACATTTCCCAAAGTCATCATGTCCCAGGAATTTTTATCTTAAACTCCAATTTCAGCATTGGTCAAAATATTGAAGAGTTAATTATAATTGCACAATGTTCTTATGAGCAGGAATATCAAGACCAAATTATTCACCTGCCGATAACTTGAATTAATTAATTATTCTGAGCAGAAGTCTCAGCAATACATTGCTCATTGTTCGTTTTAGAATCTTCATCATCAAGCCTGAGGGGGTAAGGAAATAAGCTAAAAGGCCTACTATATAAGCGACCTAGCTTTTAGACCTCGTTGATTATACAATCGTAGTCTTGATGCAGTTGCTCATGAGAGTCCCCCCATGAGCAAGCTAGCTCACTGGATCATCGCTGCATCCCTACTTCCTATAACCCAAGACTAAAGTCCCTGATCAAATTGAGAGCTGCTATATAAAGTGGGATAATCTAAGAGTCGAGTTCTCTCAAACCCAATTGGCAGTCGATTTAATCGACTTAATTCCTTATCAATGTGATTAATAAAGTACTTCATTTCTCTAGGATTGCCATCGATATCTTGACCTGTCACCAAGTAGCTAGTTACCTCATTCTCTAGAGATGCATAGTTCAGGTATAACTGTTTGTTATTAACAATACTGTCCTCATACCGGAATAATCCCGGAAGATTTCCAAACAGAATAGCTGATGCTGAAACCACTACGAAGATATTAATCACATAAGGGTGAGTACTATTCCAACCTGAACGAATAATAAAGAGTAAACAAATTCCTGCTACAATCGCTGTACCATAGGTCATTAACTTAGACATATAGTAATTGTTGTAGAAGAATGTCATCATTTTAAAATGTCTTTGGTCTCGCGCTTGGATTTCTTGGATTTGGTTACCAATTCTTTCTTGTTCAAGGGGAGCAGCATCAGCGATGGTCTCAGTATAGGCAACTGCTTCTCTTGGGGGCAACAACCACTTTTGAGTTTGGTAGTTACCTAAGGAATACAGAAAGATAACTCCTACAGTAATCAGTAAAACCAATACAGACGTTATGGCGATATGTCCAATCAGTGGCTTCGACCAAAATTTTGGCTGAGTTAAGCCTATTGGCTTAGTTTCCTGATTGTCCGTTTTCACAACGGTTTCAATGGTTTCATGATTATTAGTTGTTGTAGAATTTCCTTTATCGATGTCGATAGGTGAAGTTTTATTAAACTCTAACATTAGCTTGACCTCCAAGGGGCGGACATATGGTTTTTTATTGGGATTCGGTTTTTGATTCGGATATGGATTTAGTACCATCAACTTTAAAAGGGTATTCAATAAGTATTAAGTTGTCAATTTAAGGCAAAAGCAAAATGGTAATTAGCAATTAGCAATTAACAATTAATAATTAACTAATAATTAATCATTAATCACTAACGTAGAGGAAGCCGACCTGCCAAATTCTTCTGGGGCATAGTTGAGGTGTGCTTGGGCAGGGGGCCATAAATAGGTTCCTGGTGTAACTGAGCGCACCAGATAATGCAAATTATAGACACCAGCTTCTAATCGATCGGCATAAGCCACAATGCGATCGCGATGAATTTTCTGATAATCGATTTGCCAGCTATCCTGTTGAGCTTGGAAGTAAGGGGTAGCAGTTTGGAAACTAGTATCGACTGGTTCCAACCCAGCTGGTAAGGGATCTTCGATCACCACATGATCCACTGGATGATCGGTAATCACCTCAACGCCAATATCAAACACTTGTCCCGCTGGTACTGTTAATGGCTCTTTGAGAGCATACAGTCCAATCTTTCGCAACACGTTTTCCTGATTAGCCGGACGTATGGTCTTGTTTACTCGTAATCCATTAAACCGACCGGCTTGATCGCCTTGTAAGCGATAACGATAGCTAGTTAAGTAGTGTAGAGTCCCTGCACCAGATTTCTTGAGAATTAGGTCATGGCGACCTCGGGGTAACTTATCCATGGTTACCTGAATCGATTGACTAGGTTTCTGATACCCCTGGAACTGGGCTGAGCCAAGTTTTTTCCCTGCTAGTTGCACCGTTGCTCCAAAGCTGGGGGGTGTAGGCTGTAATCGACTATAGTCTACTAAGGCACTCAAGGCTTGGGCATTATCGTAGCTAGTTTGCCAAGTGCCGTCTCGCCGTAACTCTAATAACCCTTGTAATAGTTTACTGCGAACCTCTGCTGAGCTGTTTTGGGCAATAAATAGGCGCAAGGCTTGAGCTTGTGCAGTAGTAGAAGAATCCAGCCAACGCCAGCTTTGGGGTAAGTTGATCCGAGCTGAACGCCCAGTTTGATAGATGCTTTCCTGAAACTGATTGACTAGAGTTTGGGCTTGGCTCCGCCACTGAGGAAACTGTAATAAGTAACGGGCTAATTTAATCTGAGTGACCCGGTCGAAGTTACTGCTCTGTTCATAAAGGTATCCTAGGAAGTCACTGCGGGTCTGACCGAGTTCTGCTAACCCCATCAGTGCTTCTAATCGCACCTTACTCTTACACACTACGCTCTTGCAATAATCATACTGACCAGGATTTGCCAATATTTTCTGCAAGTAGTTCTGGAGACGGCTCACCATCCCAGCATCTACTGGTAATCCTGCTGCTTTAGCCCGAGCTAGAGCAGTAGCAGCATAGGGAGACACGAAGGGGTCTGAGGATTTTTGTCCGGGCCATCTGGCAAAGCCACCATCTGGTCGCTGGAGTTTCTGTAACTGTTTGATAGCCTCAGTGCTTTGTTGGCTAGGGTTAAACTCAGCAAAGGTCTGACCATATTGTTTGCCGAGTATTTCCAAATTGGATGCGATCGCTAATTTACTTGCTACCGGTTCTAAGAAGGGTAAGTCTTCGTTATCCAACACTTGCTTAGCCGGAGCAGTAATTTCAGGAATCAGAGTGCTAGCTAGGGAAATCTCTAACCCTCCCGCGTCAGCTACCACGTTACTAGCTATATTCACCGGGATTTTTACTTGATTCCTGGTTACTCCCGATTCCACCACTTGCTCAGTAATGTCAACGGGTTTAACAGCTAAAGGTACTTCAAACCCATCCTGATTACCATTGAGCTTAGTGGTAAACTTGACTTTAGCTTTATCCAAGTTATTGGCTACCATCGGAAAACGATAACCACTGGTTCCGGTCTTGACTGAAGTTTTTTGATTCAGCGTAGGCCCTTTACCATCATCAAACTGAACAGCACCGGTCAGTTGTCCATTAATCTGTAAATCTCCCGTTTGCCCAGTATTATTAATTAGCGATATACCAGCTTGAAAGCGATCGCCTGGACGAGCAAATTGAGGTAATACTGGATTAGCCATCAGCCGCTTGGTGGTCATAAAGGTAGCCTGGCCATTACCAAAGTGTAGGTTGCCATCCGTTGCTACTGCCATCACCCGCCAAGTGGTTAAGTTATCTGGTAGTTTAAAGGTTACCTTTGCTTTACCATTGGCATCTGTTACCAGTGAGCCATTGTAGTAGGCTAAGGGTTTGAATTCCGTGCGAATCCGAGTACTAGCTGCGCCAGAAGACTGTCCTCCACCATAGCCCCAGCCTTTGTCCATCATTCGCATCGCTAGCTTTTCTAGCACCACCTTAGGACGGTTATCACTGAAGCGAGTGGAAATATCTTGCTGAGCATACACGGTCTCTACTAAATCCGGTACTTGGTAGCCACTCAGTTGCAAGATAGCTTCATTGACAACCATGACGGTAAACTGTCCCTTTACCGGTTTACCCTTAGAATTTTGCAATGCTAATTCCACGGTTTGCTTAGCACCAGGTTCAATGGACTTAGACTGCAATGTCTCTGTTACCTTGAGATAGTTATCATCCAAGCTGGTATTAAACGGAACAAAACCGATCCGCACCAGATTTTCTACACTCCCCGGCTCAACTTGGGATAGGGGTTTCCCTTGGCGCACTACTACTGCTTCTACTGCTGCATTCGGTACCATCTCGGGAGTGACTTTGAACTTAATCTCTGGCGCACCCCCTTTAACTTTCACTACTTTGCGATAGAGGGTATTGTTGCGAACTACTGAAAAATACAATTCCCCTTCAGCATAGGGAGATTGAATCAAGGCTGTAGCTGTTTCCCCCGGCTTATAGCTATCCTTGTCTAGTTTGATATCCAGGCGAGAGTTATCATAGCGAGACCCCCAGTACACTGAGTTTCCACCGGTTGCCCAAATTTGTAAGTCTGTTGCTGCTAAGTCATTTTTAGCTTTAGCAAAGTTAGCGCGAATTCGATAAGAACCGGATGAGGGGGGAGTGAGCTTAATGGATTTCGGACTACTACCGGAACGGACAGTTACCTCTTTAACGGTTTTGTATTCTACCTGATTCTTTTCTCGCTGACTCCCTGCCAAGACCTGGGTGACACTGCTGTATTTCATTTCTTGCAGTTCCAGGCGCACTTGTTGTCCTTTGACCACTTTACCGGTGGGGTCAGTAACAATCACGTCTACAGGGAATGGTTTTCCGGCATCCGCCACCCAATCCCCTTTTAATCCAATTAGTTTATCGCTAGGTAAAGCTGTAAATGTTTTAGAATCGGATACCGACAGATTCGAGACATCGGTAACTTGGGAATCTACCCGGTAAGTCATGGGATAGGGCAGGTCTTTCGTCACCGGAATAGTTAGACTACTTTCCCCAGACTCACTTAAGGTTTGATTAGTTTGCAGGACATCACTGGTAACTTGCGGTCTTTCCTGGGGCCAAAACCACTGCTGACCAAAGGAAAACTCTTCCCATCCTTCTGGAGTAAAGTAGACGGGGGTTCGAGTGACGTAATAAGCCACCTTGCCCCCATCTACATTTGAACCAAACCAATAATTTCCTTGGACATTAGCGTCCACCTTCTCGCCCATGTTAGCAAATTTTTGAGCAAGGGTAAGGTCAACTTTAAAATTAGGAGGATTAAACTCAGCTACTCGGAAACCACCTGAGATTTTTTTGCCATTGCTTCCTCTGGCTTCAACGGTATAGAAACCTAGGGGTTGATTCTCTTTCAGGGGTAATTCTAGGGAGAAGGTACCAAATTCATTAGTTTTCTTAGTGCCTAAGTCTGTCTTCTTACCATTGGGTTCTACCAGCGTGACCTGATAAGATGCATTTTTGTCTTGGGTGAGCTTATCTTTTTCGAGATAATAGGCTGCTGCGGTGAACCAAGCCTTTTCTCCTGGTTGGTAAAGCTGTCTGTCTGAGAAAATAGTGCCTCGGGATTTGGGTTTGCCATTGTCCCAGTCTGAATAAATCCCGTAGCCATAATACCCACTATATTCATTGGTTCGAGTAAATGCCCAATCTTTGCCTTCTTTAGCTATTACCAGTAATTGCGGACCTTTATTAAAGCGCGTTGCCCCATTCATACATTGCCGTAGAGCTTTGCTATTTAGGGCAATGGTGCCAGTTCTGTCAGTTTTTGCGATCGCACAGGGTTTTGGTGTGCCTCGATAGGAAGCATTCAGCTCAGACTTATATATCTCTACCGTTGCTGCTGCTGGTGACCCATTGGACAGATGATTCACTTGCACCAAACCGGAATCAGGAAACCATTGCGCAAACACTCCCAAATTGGTCAGCTGCACCATGCCATAAAAGGTTGGTTCCCACCACTTTTCGTTTCCATTCCCATCCTGATAGCGATTGGCTTTCCCTTGCACCCCATAGGCCAACATTCCCGTTGGACCTCCTAGTCGTTTCCTCAGGGAAACCGTGATATTAGTGGTTTTATTTTTCTTTCCCGCTACCCGGAAACGCTCCCATTGAGTTGGCTTCGGTAATAAATCATTGCTCTTGCCACTGGGATAAGCGGAATCTTTATAGACCAAGTCAGTAGGTTGAACAATGCGATAAGCTGCTTTATACTCTGGTTGCGGTAAATTGACCGTAGAAATATTCAACTGTAGGGACTCGGAATTGCTTTTTAGGGTAGAGGGAAAGATATGCAAATCCGAGGGAGCCCAGATATCCCCTGCTAAATCCCCTGTTTCGTACTTAAAGGTTATTGGTTCACCCAAGGTTTGCCCAAATTGGTCACTGAGATTAGCACCGAGAGTAACGGTATAGGTAGTTTCTGGTTCTAATGCCCAAGGATTAAGGTTAACGAATCGATTGCCATCATAAGCTTGCACCAATTTGGGAGCTTCCTTGGGAGCAGGCTCAACTGTAATATTGTCCATGGCGGAAGAGGCCAGCAAACCATTATTAAATTCCAACCGAGCTGCCCCTTTCACAAACCGTCCATAAGCGCCTCCCGCCTCTGGTTGTCCGTAAAAGGTGATTTCCTGATAGGTCAAGGGGTCAAAGGTTTTGACTTGACTAACGAAAGGGGTTTCGGTGGCGATATTGCCGCGAGCGGGACGCACACCAGGGGCAAAGGCTAATTTGTAATCGGTAGCTTTAGTGAGGGGTTGCTTAGGGGTGATTGTATAAATCCATTGCCGCAACGAAGGGTTAAATTCCTGAGCGGGTTGCCTATACTCTGAGGAAACATCCTCTTGTTCCTTAAGGGCTACATCTAGCTTGACACTCTGAGTCTGACCTTTCGGTGTCATGGTCAAGTGCTCGTTTACTGAAGCGAGATCCAATTGAGTATTGGAGGTAAACTCTAACTTAGGTTCCAGGGCAATCGGTTCTGGTTCAGCCTCTGGATTCCTCTGAGTTGCTGGCAAATTGGTTAACTGGATCGGGGCAGTATTGAAGGTCCAGGCTAAGTCTTGTTCTAGGCTATGATTGTTTAGGTCAGCTAATCCTGCTTTGAGAGTAACTTGGACACGAGTGGCTAGAGGCAGAGCTTGGTCAGCTTGGAAGCCTACCATCCGTGGGGTTAAGAAACGAAATTGCCCAGGGATAGGGGGTATGATTTCAAATTTCTGTAATATTTCCCGCTGATTCGGACTTCCCAAGCGTTCAACGGGAATCAGAGGGTCTTTGAAGCGAATCCGAATCTGGGAAAGGGGCTCAGCCATGCCGATGGGACTAATTTGCTCAATCCACTCTGGGATTTGAGGCATCGGTAGGGGAGCAACTGCTGGTAAGGGTTGAAACCCTGAGGTTAGTTTAGCGCTATCACAGCTTATTATTCCTAGGATCAGAGATAATCCCAGTAATAACCCTATGGCTGTTTTAATTACCCTACCCATGGCGTGCCTAGATTTTCCTCTTAGAGCTTCCATTTTTGATTAAAGCTCAGATTTTTTAATTTGGCAGGATTGTGATAAGTTTCCTTAACTCATGAGGGTAGGGTGGTTGTTGCAGGCGCGTTATTTAATCAATGATTAAATAACGCCACTTTATTTAGGGCAGTGACTCACAAGCGATACCATCTTTATCACGGTCTAGCCGGTAGGGGTCGCCGGGAAAGCCATCAAGCACCTGTTGGGCTTCAGCTTGAGTACTGAAATCTGAACAATTGCAATCTGAATTCACGCAATCGGGAAATTCAGGTTCTGCAGCAACAGACGAGACAGGTGTTGTGTTACTAACTATCTTGGCAAAACGCACCTCAGATAAGCCAATCAGACTTGCCGGTCCATAGTTGGAGAGAACATCAATTCTGGCAAACTGAGCTTCCACATTAGGAAAAGAGAAGATACTAGCCGGAATCTTGGTTGCAGGTCCTTTAGGCAGAGTTAGGGTTGAAGATTCAAAAACTGGATTACTAAAATCGGCGTTGTTAGATAGAACTAAGTTAAAATCTTTGATACCCCGATTAGTTGCGGTTGTATTGAAAGCATTGTAATTCCAGAGGGCTAGTGTATTCAATACGACTGGGCTGCCAAAGTCAAAGTCAAAGTTGACATCAGCTGCTGTTGCACCATTTTTTAGACTAGCTGAGAGAAAGTTAGCTGGATTTCCTCCAGCTACGTGGATTTTATCCAGTTCCGTCCCGCTACCAGTCAGTCCATTGCCATTGAAAATGTTAACTACAGCTCCATAATTAGGGGTGAACAAGCCTTTATTTACGTTAACAAAAGCAGTGGGATGTAGGATTTCAACCTGAGAACCAGGGCTGGAGAGGTTAGGCTCTGTTTGGGCTAGGGCTATATCGGGGTAACTAGTCAGTGATGCTACTATCGGCAGCATCAACAGAACTGTCATCAAAAAAGATTGAAAGCTTCTCAGTAAATTTTTTTTCACTATTCTATGATTGAGATTACTTTCAAGACTTTACGTGAATTTGTCTAATTTATCAACCCAATTATATACTTCATGTGTAGTATATAAATACCACCTAATCCGTCATAAAATTACATATTTTATTTATAAATAATCATTGTTTCCTTGTTTGATTTGTGGTATCTGTCTTATTTATAGGGATTTAACTAGAGGGGAAAAGTAAAGTTCCCAGCAACTATCCCCTCTTTTAGAGGTTTTTTATTGGTTAACTACCGATAGTCCCAAACTAATCAATTCCTAAACTAATCGATTACCAAAAAACCATCAATCCCTCTCCCTATCCCTGACACCCGTTAAGCCATCCCTTGCCAACAACACCTTATAAAATTCCCCCAAGCCGAAAACCCCGTGTTTTTAAACCGGGGATGAAGGCTCGCCGTAGGCGACACTTCGTGAACGCAGCGGCTTTAGGCGCCGTGAGAAAAATATTCTTGAAAAATTCTGAATCTTAGTCTGAGTGTTGTAGAATAAAGTAAGAAACAGTTGAGGTCGAAACTGATGATCATTTTAGAGTTCAAGGCGTACGGCAAAAAACATCAATACTCCGCTATAGATGAGGCTATTCGGACAGTTCAATTCATCCGAAATAGCTGTCTGCGTTACTGGATGGACAACAAGGGGGTTAATAAGTTTGACCTCAATAAATACAGTGCTGTTCTCGCCAAAAACTTTCCTTTTGCTAATGAACTGAACTCTACTGCTCGCCAGTCTAGTGCTGAAAGAGCGTGGTCATCAATCTCCCGATTCTTTGATAACTGTAAGAAAAAAGTACCTGGAAAGAAAGGTTTTCCAAGATTCCAGAAAAACTGCCGCTCAGTAGAGTATAAGCAGTCTGGATGGAAGTTGTATCCCGAGAAAAAGTCGATAACGTTCAGGGACTTGAAGGGAATAGGGAAGCTCAAGCTCAAAGGTACATGGGATTTGTGGCGCTTTGACAAAAAACAGATCAAGCGAGTTCGGATAGTCCGTCGAGCTGATGGTTACTATGTCCAATTCTGCGTTTCAGTTGACATCAAAGAGGAATTAGATCCAACTGGCACAGTCGTAGGGCTAGATGTGGGATTAAAGGACTTCTACACTGACTCTGTTGGCCAGACTGAACCTAATCCCCGATTTTACAGAACAGGTGAAAAGCGCCTTAAGTTCTATCAGCGTAGAGTTTCTCGAAAAAAGAAAGGCTCTGCTAATCGTAGAAAAGCCATTAATAGACTGGGTAGGACGCATCTCAAGATAAGTAGGCAGCGCATAGAACATGCCAAGAGACTGGCACGTTGCGTAATCCGGTCTAACGACCTGGTTGCTTACGAAGACTTGAGAGTTAAAAACCTGGTCAAAAACCACTGTCTCGCTAAGTCTATTAATGATGCAGGTTGGTATCAATTTCGGGAATGGATGGAGCACTTTGGCACTAAATTTGGCAAGATAACTGTCGCGGTAAATCCTGCCTATACTAGTCAAAATTGTTCCAGTTGTGGCGAGGAAGTGAAAAAGTCCCTATCAACTAGAACTCACGCCTGCAAGTGTGGCTGTCAGTTAGATAGAGACCACAATGCCGCAATCAACATTCTTAAAAGAGCCTTAGGTACGACGGGGCACGTCGGAACCTGGATCTTAAAAGATCTGAACGCTTCGGGAGATTTGGCCTCTACTGTTCCTGGTTCCGGCCTGGTTGAGCAAGTCGAGTCGTTGAGCGAAGAATCCCCGCGTCTTTAGACCGGGGAGTGTCAATTCAAGTGTTGGGAGTAATCTTCAGAAGATTCAGGGTTCAGCTCCCAGCGGAGGTGGTCACGAACCTCTAACTTGTCCCGAGTTTGCACAGCTTCACCATCAACTGAAGAAATTCCCATGGACTCCAGTAAGTCTTCAGTTACATTTTGGTCAGGAGTGGGCGTTTCTCCTCCAACTGCTTCTTCACCCACTACTTCAGCCTGATACCAATTGTCATAAATATCGCCACCGGTCACATTGCCACCGGATAGTTTGCTAGTTCTCAACTTCTCCAAGGTGCGTCCTATCCCAGTGTCACGGTCAACTACACCCTCAAAAATTCGGTCAGGGTCTTCTATTCCACTCAGGTCTGCTAACAAGACTTCTTCTGTATTACGGTTGTCAGTATACCCTTCCTCTCGTTTCAGCATTTCATAAGAGTTGACTACATCGTTGTTGTAATCTTTCATAATCGTTACTCCTGATTAGTGTCATTGTTTGATTCATAAATAATCTCCTTCTACTTAAATTGTACTGCTAAAATAATTAAAATTCACAAGCACTATCCTCATCACCATCACTCCCTTCACCCCAGCATTATAAGGAATATAACGCTCTGGTATCAGTTAGTAAAATAATTAAATATTACTCAATAAATTGTAAACTTATCGCTGCTTACGGCTTAGCTACAATCGTGGCAACCTAGAAATTATGGATCCTTACCCTGAACATGAACTTTATAAAAAAGTGATGGATCAATTTGTTTAAACCCTAGCTGAAGAATTGAAACTTAGGATTTATCCTTTAGGGTCAACTACCTTTAGACTAATTACCAGTTATGTAAGTTATGCGATCGCTCTTTTTTAATACAGATAAATTATCAGACTAATTACCAGTTATGTAAGTTATGCGATCGCTCTTTTTTAATACACATAACTGGTAATGTTTCAAGAACTAATTTCAGAGGGTTCACCTGGAAAATTCTAAAAAATTGCTCCTCTTTGAATTAGCTCAAGCTTGGTGGATTCATCAATTCCTACAATATATGCGAATCGGGCATTTTTCACGTCAGCATCACTAAGGTTAGCAGCAAACAGATCCGCACCAGTGAGGTTGGCATCACTCAGGTCTGCACCAGTGAAGTTGACTCCACTGAGGCAGGCACGACTCAGGTTAGCTCCACTGAGCTTGGCACCAAAAAGGCTGTAACGACTGAGGTAGGCACGACTGAGGTTGGCTCCACTGAGGTCGGCATCACTGAGGTTTGCACCACTCACCCTGGCATCACTGAGGTAGGCACCCCGGAGGTTAGCACCCCGGAGGTTGGCACTAAACAGCTCGGCACCCCTGAGGTTGGTACCCCCCAGGTCGGCACCACTGAGGTTAGCATTTTTCAGGTTGACACGAATTAGGTTGGCACCACTGAGGTTGGCACCACTGAGGTTGACACCACTGAGGTTGAGATTACTGAGGTTAGCACCACTGAGGTTGGCATTACTGAAGTTAGCACCACTGAGGTTGGCATTACTGAGGTTGGCTCCAATCAGGTTGGCTCCAATCAGGTTAACACCAATCAGGTTGGCTCCACTAAGATTGGCACGAATCAGGTTGGCACGAATCAAGTTGACACCACAGAGGTTAGCATCACTTAGGTTGGGGCGAATCAAGTTAGCACGAATTAGGTCGGCACCACTGAGGTCGGCACCACTCAAGTCCGCATCACTGAGGTCGGTACCACTCAAGTCCGCATCACTGAGGTCGGTACCACTGAGGTCGGCACGAATCAGGTTAGCACCACTGAGTTTGGTATCACTGAGGTCGGTATCACTGAGGTCGGCACCCCTCAAGTCTCGACCCACAGCTCCACTAGTGGCAATCTCTGCCACTAGACGCCATTTATGATCAAGCTTGCTATTGTCTTCATCATCTGACCTTTTGTTCAAAATTTGAATCTCTTGAATAGGAAAACCGCTTAATTCTTTTAGGTCTTCTGATTTTATCTGAGCTTCAAGCCGTTCGATAGCTTCTTGAGACCCCTCTAAGATTAAGCGGCTTGGTTTAATATCAATAATGTTGATCGTGTATCCTGAAGATTCTTCTAAAATAGATTCAATCAGTTGTGAAGGTTTAACTGAATTAATATCTCCTTCTAAAACCAGAACAGCTTTAATTGCTTGACTTTGTCTCTGGATTACAGTCTCTTGGTCGCTAAAAGGTTGACTTGGCTCTACACCTTCCATCGGCTCTGAGCTACTGCCATCATTTTTGTGTAGTTGTTCTGATGATTTTTCTTCTGCTATTCCGGCAATTTCTTTCCAATCTAAATTCAATCCCTCGCATATCCGTTTAAATAAATCAAGCTGAATGGGCTCTGACTTAAAAAATTTGGTCACTGTATAGCGACTTATCCCTTGTGACTTAGGAAAGTTATTTTTTAACTCAAACCCTAGCTTATCTAAAGCATTTTTCGCTGTTTCAATACCTTTGGAAGAGGCGGCAATAGTTAGTTTTTTAGTTTTATTACCCTGGCTAAACTCTGTCATAGTCTTACTGATTTAGCATAACTATAGCATCAGAAGTTTTGAACAGAGAATAGGCAATAAGGAATAGGTAACAGGGAATAGGGAATAGGGAATAGGGAACAGGGAACAACCAATAGTAAAATAATTCTATGTACCTCATGAGTCCTATAAACGCTATAAATTAAATTATTATTACATAGTTTACCTGCTCCAATCCTTTTTTTACTATCTCTAAACCCTCCAAATAAAAACTTATAAAAACCCTTGACAAATATTTTTATAATCATTACAATAATCATTATAAACTCACAAGGATTTCAAGTTTCGACTTATGTCAAAATACTCTAACCAAAACCTCAAAAAACAACCTGTTGAGCACACTCTCAAAGGTCCTCGTCAAGCCGTAATCCATAGTATGCAAAGGTTTTATTCCCTGGGCTATGGGGAGATTGCCGACTGGAGCCCTTTGGAACCTACTGAAACTCCAGGGGAAGTGAGGACAACCATGATGAAGTATTGGCTGTTGCCATAACACCTTAATTTCTGGGGGGGCTTCCCCCAGAGCCTTGGCTCCGGTCTGGTCCGGTAGGGTGGCCGAAAGACCAAGGTAAATCAAAGAAGATCACATCAGTTTCGGTTTGGGAACTCAGTGACATAAGTCATTTAAATAGCCGTGGATAGTATTTCTACGGCTATTTTTTTTGGTCAACTCGCCCCTAACGCAGCCTACTGGCGTGGCACACCTAAAAATGTTTGTTGGGTTGAGCGGTAGGGAAACCCAACAAAGCGTTACTGGTGTTGGGTTTCATTCTTCAACCCAACCTACGCTTATTGCACCATTTTAAATGTGTCGGTCCACTACCGCACTTTTTTACAAATATGAGATGCACCCACGCGAACAACCTTATACCTTTAACCTTGGCCAAAAGGCCACGCTACACGAACAATCTGTAACCTTAAACCTTAAACCTGCAACCTTAAACCTGCAACCTTAAACCTTAAACCTTCAACCTTAAACCTTAAACCTTCAACCTTAAAGCTTAAATCTTACTAACCTTAAATAATCAAATATTTACCAATTTGGCATAACAAAACCAGCTGATGCCCTTAAACTACAATTAGTGCAAATATAGCCTTGATCATAGTTATGAGGTACAGTAAATTTTATTACCCCGTCAGCATTACAGTTTTTTCCATTCCCAAAAATACCTATATACTTTATTACCTCTTGCCTCTTGCCTCTTGCCTCTTGCCTCTTGCCTTTCCCTACTCAAAGGCAAATGCTATAGCTAATAGATCAAAACTGCTGGCTAACTGATGAATGATTCCAAAAACGCCATCGATATATTTGCAGGGGCAGGTGGCCTTTCTCTGGGTTTCCATATGGCTGGGTGGCAGATCACCACAGCAATAGAAATTGATAAGTCTGCTGTTTCTACTTATCGAGAAAACTTTCCTAGCACTAATGTTATTCGCTCCGATGTTAGAGCCTTAGACTTTACTAAATTTCAAGGGATTGACTTAGTATTAGGGTCACCGCCTTGTCAACCTTTCTCTGTCCTAAACAAATACCCAAGTAAACAGTTATCTGGATCCAACCCTAAGGATTTAGTTCCAGAATTTATCCGAGCAGTTAGGGAGATTCGACCCAAGGCATTTTTAATGGAAACTATGCGTGGGTTGCAAAGCTCTAAAAATTTTAACTATTATCAATGGATTATTCAGCAGTTTAAAGCCCTGGATTATTCAGTTTATGTAGACCTTTTAGAAGCAGCATCCTATGGAATTCCTCAGTATCGTGAACGTCTATTTTTGGTCGGTTTAGCCACAAAAACGGATTTTACGTTTCCCCTGAAAACCCATGGTTTAGGGACATCTAATCTCTATATTTCATCAGGTTCAGCCTTAACTGATGTTCCAGACTATGAACCGAATAGCACTAACGTTTCCTATGCCAATAAACCCGTTCTTCGTCCTACCCCTTGGACAGGAACCCTAGTTAAGGGTGGGGGAAAACCCATCAATTTCGATGCACCAAGTCCTACCATTACCGCTACTATGGGAGGTTACCGCACCCACATTATTGACCCTGAAGGTGTGTTACTGGTGTATCACCGTGATTTAATGAATGGGGGAAAGCCGAGATCAGGAACAATTGAAGGAGTAAGACGGCTGACGGTACGGGAATCAGCTAGACTCCAATCCTTTCCTGATCATTTTGTATTCAAAGGTTCTAAAACATCACGATACAGACAGGTCGGTAATGCTGTACCACCACGGTTAGCCAAAGCAGTTGGAGAAGCAATCCATCAAGCCATTTTCCCCTCTGAGCTATCAACGACAAAAGACTTTCAATCCTATTTTGATCAGCTTTGCGACACATTGCATCTGCGGCTTTAGGGGAGAAGAGTGTGGGAGATAGGGAGATGGGGAGATGGGGAGATGGGGAGATGGGGAGATGGGAACCCACCCCTAACCCCTCCCAGGAGGGGAATGTGGGGAGATAGGGAGATGGGGAGATGGGGAGATGGGAACCCACCCCTAACCCCTCCC